>JAUVLN010000059.1 GCA_030600725.1 Thermoplasmatota archaeon
CTCAGGTCCATAATATCGGCGAGATATGAACTGGAGAGGCTCAGGGACGAGATCAAGGAGGGGTTGGATTGAGCTCAGAGGTGAAGGATGTCAATCCGCAGGATATGATCATTGAGGCGGAGAGGGCCCTTTCGGAGGGCAGGTTCCTCAAGGCCAGATCTTACACCTCAAAGGCCCGGGGGGTCATGCAGAGGACCCTTGAACTCCACAGGAGCTTCATGGGGACCCTGAGGGAGTTCCTCGAGAGGATAGACGATATGGAGGAGAAGGGCTACGACATCACCGAGGCCCGTGACATCGTTGAAAGGGCCAGGTCAAAGGCGGTGAGATCCCGATACGAGCAGGCCATCAAGGTCGTGAGCATGATAGAACCCGCGCTCAAGCGGGCAACCTATCTTCCCTTCCCCCTCCTCAACAAGAACGTCGACATACTCACGGTTATCAACTTCACGGGCGGAAACCTGAATTACACGGTGAGGATAGAGAACCCCACCGCAAAGCCCCTGGGCGAGATCATCATCAAACCCTTCATCCAGGAGGAGATGTTCCAGGAGGTCCAGGAGAGGGCCTATGGTGTGATCGATGCGCTCAGCTACAAGGAATCGGTCTTTGTACTTGTGCCGAAGCAGAAAGATTGGAGCGTGGGGGTGGGAAGGGAGGTTCTCAGGGGCGACGGAGTGGTCATGCGGACCCGGCTCACCTCCAGGGACGGTGAAGCTAGCTATTCCATCACCGTGGAGAACAACAGCGACCAGATAATCAGGGATATCCTCGTCTCTCCGATGATACCTGCCAGCATGGAGCCTGACCCGGTTCAGGGCATCATAGAATATGTGTCACCTTACGGTTCGGAGACCGTTGATTTCAAACTGACGCCCGCCTCGATGGAGAAGTGGATCAAGGAGGAGGACAACATCGTCGCCCTGGACAGCGATGTGGACGAGGAGGATCTCATCGGGGATTGGGACGAGGAGGACCTTGAAGATGAACCCGAAGAGATCCAGGATATCGAAGAGGAGGAGTACGACGAAGACGAATCGGAGGATTCGTCTTATCTTCGCGATGGCGATGAAACAGATGTTTCGTCTTACCCTCGCCGAGGTATCGGCTCGGATGGTGACCTTGAGGAAGGTGTCCGCTCAGATGATGAGGACATCGAGGAGGGGGACGAGGACCTCGATATGGAGATAGACGAGAACGCCCGAACCGATTTCAGGGCGGTGGAAGTGGAATATAACCTGATCACGATGGCCCCTTCGAGCTTTCCCAGAAGGATAAGCAGGATGATGAAGGACCGAAAAAAGAAGAAGAGAAATCGATAATAATCTAAAATGGAGTGATGAAAATGAGAAGAATGAGAAAAAAGGATGAGATCGGAGCGATCGGGATAGGGACGCTCATAGTGTTCATAGCCCTGATCCTCGTGGCAGCCATCGCGGCTGCCGTGATCATAGGAACCGCAGAGGACCTGGAGGAGAGAAGTGAGCAGGCGGGTCAGGATGCAGAGAAACTTGTGTCAGGCAAGGTGATCATCACGCTGGCCGAGGGCTCACTGGACGCTTCGGGCGACATCGATTCGGTCGACCTGTACCTGGACCTCTACGGATCGAGCGGCATAGACATGAGGGACGTTGTCCTTCACGTTGTGGCAACCTCAAGCAGTGGTGGCGCAGTCTCCCAGGATTTGACCTACAACACCGCGGGAACGGCCACTGCATTGATGTACGGAACCACAGAGGTGTCGGATCCGCTGAACACGTATGATCCCACCAACGGCGAATACGTACTTGGCGAGAGGACATATCTGTACATTACCGTGGATCTCGGCCTGAGCACGACCGCGCTATCGGAGGCATCCACCCTTGAGGTGTTTACCAAGGTGACAACGAGCGGCACCCAGACCTACGACCTCTGGAGGACCCCTTCCGCCTATCCTACCAGCGGCGTGGTCCTTCTGGACGAGTGATCTTCCGGGAGGAGGAGCATGGGTCCAGGAAAAAGGAAGAGATCGAATGTCGAATTCGTGATCGAGGAAGAGGAGATCAACGAAGGAGACATAGAAAGGTACGAGGTGAGCATAGGGCCTCCCATGGTCAGCGGTAGGAAGGTCAAACCCATCCACACCGAGGAACCGGAGGGACCCGAAAGGACTCCCCCCCGGGAGACTGCCCAAGCAAAGGGATCCGGCGACAGGACCACATACGTCGCCGGCAACCCCCAGCAGATCTACAAGATCGAGGATGACCTGCAGAGGACGAGGGACCGGGTCGAGGATATCAAGCACACGGCATCCATGATCGAGAACGAGGTGAAGGACCTCAGGGCCGAGATGGATCGGATATCCTATCTGGTCCGGAGCCTCGAGGGGCTCAAGAACACCATGAAGGACATGGAGACCACGGTGAGCGAGCTCTCCGGACTCTACGACCTGATCTCCGCAAACGTCAACCCCTTCATCGATATTCCTCCCCTCCAGAAGAAGAGGGATATGGAGGACGAGGAGGTTGAGGAGATGGAGGAGTTCGAGAAGTTCAAGCAGGTCACCGATATCTTCGGCGACGAGGAGGAGTGGGGACGCGATCTGGATTCAGAGGAGATGATCATAAAGTGGACCCTTTTCCTGGTCGAGAGGGTGGGAAAGGAGGGCCTGGAGTCCGTGCTGGATTACTATATCGAACTCGGATGGATAGACGAGGATCTCCAGGATCGGATCATCGGGGTCGCCAGGGGGATGAGCTTTCCACCTATTAACAGGGAAGGAAAGAAGGCCAGCTGGAAGATGGATGCGGACGACCACGTGGAATCCCTGGGTTACATCAAGAGGATAACGGAATGAGGGGGGTTGATGTCGACCGGAGGTGCGGCGGCATTCGCGGTCATTCTGCTGGGATTCGTGATAGGGTTGTCCATAGCACAACCCTCGATCCAGAGCGCGAGCGATGACCTCAAGGATGCCAGGGAGGAGCTCTCCGAGGAGCTGCTGGAGATCCGCAACACGGACCTCTCGATATCATCATGCGATCTCAACGGCTCCACATCGGTAATGAACCTGACCGTTTCCAACGGTGGGACCACTGTTTGGGATGTTGGTGAGGTCCACTTATTGGTGAACGGGACGATCGTGCCCTCCCGGTTATTTCCATCAACCTACTGTTATCCGAACCAAGAGCTGTTGATCAGGGCCGATAACGTGACCTCCCCCTCCTCCGTGATGGTGGTGGGCCCATGGGGGGTCGGGGCGGCCTGTGAGGTATGAAGGAGTTGAATGAATATGGCAGGAACGGCGGTATCCGAGATGATATTCTTCATTGCAGCCCTGCTCATCGCCGCGACGGTGGCCACCGTTTTCATCAATATCGCCGACGATTTCTCCAGCGATCTTGAGGATGAGGCGGAGAGGATGAGGCAGGAGGTCCGCTCCCATCTGGCAATAATCAACGACCCCGGGAACGTCCCCTACGAGAATTCGACCGGGAAGGTCACCTACTATCTAATGAACATCGGGACCGGGGATCTTTCCATGGACGATATCGTCGTGTCGGCCAATGGAACGGCGAGCGGAGGCTCCTCGATCGCCGTGAGGCTGATCGGTGGTGGGACGGTCTGGTCCCCAGGCGGGGTCGTGGAGGTGAACTTCACCTCTTCCGGCCTTGTCGAGGGGGTGGATTACCACGGGTTCGCCTCCACAGCTGGAATGACGCCAGGGGGAAAGGTATCAGGCCACTCCCAGGACGTTATCATCTTCAGGATCAGGGGGCGCTGAGATGGAAGGCGCGACCTCCGACCTGATCAGGTTCAACTTCGAGAGGGACGGTCTGCACCGACATCTGGGAGGGGGGCTCCCAAAGGGGACGCTCACGATAATATCGGGACCTGTGGGAAGCGGAAAATCCGCCATCCTTCAGAGGCTCATATACGGTTTCATGCTCCATCATCACTCCACGACCTTGATATCGACGGAGATGACCACCAAGGGCTTTCTGGACCAGATGGACTCTCTGGACTATCCCATCAAGAAGAACGTCATGGACGGCTCCATGAGGTTTGTACCCGTTTTCCCGATAATCGGACGGGCCAAAAAAAGGACGGATTTCCTCTGGAGGCTAAGGACGACAAAGGGTCTTTACGAAACCGACGTTATCGCCGTGGATACCTTCTCCGCCCTGGTGATGAACGATATAGATGAGTCCAAATCGCTGGAGATGATATCCTTCTTCAAGAAGATCACAGGGAGGAACAGGGCGATCATACTGACCATCGATCCATCGGATCTGAGGGAATCGATAATGAGCCCGTTCCGGTCGGTGGCGGATATACTGATAGAGCTGAAAACGGAGTTTGTCGAGGGGACGATGGAGCACATCATGTACGTGACCCGGTACTCACACGCCCTGGGGCCCGTCAGCAACGCCGTCGGATTCAGGATAGAGCCAAGGGCCGGTTTCATCGTGGATATCACGACGGTGGCATGAGGTGTTTGATGATGGATGTTGAGGGCCAGAAGGAGAGGAACCCGCATCTGAGGGAGTACATCGAACAGCACCTTGCCAGAGGGGGCATGGAGCCCACATTCGTGGACGGGTTGACCGTGGAGATGGGCGGGCTGAAGAAGGTCAGCGTAATATACCCGGTCGGAGACCCGATCTTCATCCACATATTCGACCTGAAAGATGGAAGCCGGCTCTACAGCGTGATCCAGCCGCCCCTGTCCGACAAGGAGAGGGAGAAGGTGGATACGATCAAGGAGAGGATCCTCGAGCTCGCTCCGGTGGAGACGAAGGGCAAGGAGATGAAGGATGCCATCCCGTATCTGTTCGATATGGTCACCGTTCCCAGGGGAGGGGTCAGGTTAATGGACCGCTTCAAGCCCTGGAAGGTTCCGATATCCAGGAGCGAATCCGAAAGGATGCTCTACCATCTGGAGAGGGAGCTGATACACGGCGGCGTGATAGAGCCCTTGATCAAGGACCCCTACCTCGAGGACATCCACTCGGTGGGATTGAAGTACATCTCCGTGGTCCACAAGGTTTTCGGGATGCTCAAGACCAACCTCCGGTTCCACACGGATAAGGAGCTGGATGGATACATACGGTCCGTGGCCGAGAAGATGGGCCGACCGGTAACGGATTCCAGGCCCATCGTTGACGGGGCCCTCCAGGACGGCAGCAGGATCAATATCATCTATTCCGAGGACGTTTCGAAGGAGGGGGCCTCCTTCACCATCAGGAAGTTCTTCGAGAAGCCCCCGACCATGATCCAGCTTGTTAAATGGGGGACCATGTCCGCAAAGATGGCCGCCTATCTGTGGATGTGCCTTGAGTACGGGATGTCGCTCTTTGTTTCAGGGGAAACGGCCTCCGGTAAGACGACGACCCTGAACTCGATGCTGTCGTTCATCAACTTCAGGAAGAAGATCTATTCCGCGGAGGATACGCCGGAGGTGGTGGTGCCCCATGACGTGTGGCAGAGGCTGATAACCAGGGAGACGGTGTTCGACGAGGCGAAGGTGGAGCTGTTCGATCTGGTCAAGACCGCTCTCCGTTCAAGGCCCGATTACATCATCATTGGAGAGGTCAGGGGCCAGGAGGGGGCGGCGGCATTCCAGGCGATGCAGACCGGCCATGCGGTGCTTTCCACTTTCCACGCATCATCCATCACCAAGATGATCCAGCGTTTCACGGGCGATCCTATCAATGTGCCTATCCGTTTCATCGATAACATGAACCTGGCACTTTTCCAGGAGATCGTGTACAAGGAGGGCAGGATCATCCGCAGGTGTTCCGCCATCGAGGAGATAATCAAGTACTCCAAGGAGAAGGGCGGGATGCTGACCAGGACCATCTTCGAGTGGGATCCGATCCGGGACAGGCACTATTTCACGGGGATGTACAATTCGTACGTGCTGGAGCACAAGATCGCCCCCAAGATGGGGCTCGAGTTCGCAAAGGACATCTACTCGGAACTGGACCGCAGGGAGAGGGTGATCCGGGCGATGGATGAGCATAATATCGTGGGATACGATGACGTGAACGCGATATTCAGGGCCTATTCCGATCAGGGGATGGAGGGCATACCCGTGGAGCTCAGGAGGTGATTTTTTGAGCTTGATAAAGGCCTACAGGGAGTTGGATCGGAGCCCCAGGGAATGGGTGCTCACGAGGGTCCTCCCCGCGGCCGGCATCGCCTCGGTGGTATCCGTTTTTCTTATACTATTACTTCCCGATATATTCCTCTCCACAATCTCCTTTGTGCTTTTGATGATGATGATCGGGTTCATCACCTTGTCTGCCGTGGTTTGGCCCCTGGCCATGTGGGAGAGGCGCAGGAGGGAGATAGACGACGAGCTCCATCTTTTCATACTCAGGATAGGGGTGCTGTCTCTCGCATCATCCGCCAGGGGTTCGATATTCGAGATCGCGACCAGGGAGGGCGAAAGGAAGGCCCTGTTCAGGGAGCTTGAGAAGGTCAAGGAGCTGTCCAAACGCTGGAATGTGGGGATCCCCAAGGCTCTCAGGACCGTTTCCAGGCAGTGCCCTTCCAAGAGGATGGGGGATTTCCTCGAGAGGATGGCCTACGCCATCGAGGCCGATGAGGACCCCGGGGTGTTCTTCAGGAACGAGCAGGAGGCCGTCATGGAGGAGTACCGGTCGCGGTACAATACCACCATGGACCGACTGGAGATCGTGAGGGAGATATATGTTTCACTGATCTCCGTCACGATGTTCCTGAATGTCATGCTGGTCGTGCTATCGCTGCTGGTTGGGATAAACCATTTCCTGATGAGCTTTCTGGTTGTTTTCATCTTCATCATAGTCGAGGTGCTTCTCTGGTTGGTCATCAACGGGACGCTTCCCCATGAGTCAATATGGTTCGATCCCAAGCCACGCCCCCTCAATTCCAGATTCCACAGAAAGATCAGGATATCTCTCATTGTGGGTGTTGCGGCCTCACTCCTGTTACTTGTGGTGAACGGCCTCGTGGGCTTCCAGTTCAGGTATACCCTGCTGCACCTGGCCGTGATATCCACACCTCTGATGCTACCCGGCATTCTGGTGCTGATAGAGGAGGGCGTGATCATCAGGAGGGATCAGGCATTCGGGGCGTTCATAAGGACGCTGGGAGGGACCGCCGAGACCAGGGGCGGGGCACCCATATCGGCCCTTAAAAGGATGAGGTGGCACGATTACGGCGCCCTGACGGACCAGATAAAGGACCTGTACGACAGGCTGACCACGAGGATAGATTCCACCAAGGCGTGGGCGCTGTTCGTGAAGGAGACCAGGTCGGAGATGATCTCACAGTTCCTGATCACCTATCAGGAGGGCATCAAGGCCGGCGGAAGCCCCAAGGATGTGTCCACGCTTGTGTCCGGCTTCTTTACGCCGATCGCCAGCCTCAGGAAGAAGAGGCACCTCATGGCGGATAACTTCACCGCCATCCTGTACGGGCTGACGGTATTCATATCGGCGGGGATGTTCATGATCTACCAGGTGGTGGTGAAGATGGTCAGCAAGCTGAGCGATCTCACCGCATCCTCCGAGGATGTGGAGAGCTTTCAGGACCTGGTGCTTCTGAAGGATACCAGCGGGCTGACGGCGATCCTGCTGGCAGCGGTGATACTGGTGATATTGCTGCATGTGATATTCTCCGCGGATGCTGCCAGGAGGTTCCGGGGCGGTCATCCCCTGACGCTTCTCCTCCACGCCCCGATGCTGCTCTGGACCGCTACGATCTCCGCCTTCCTGGCCCTCTGGGCAGTGAACATGATACTATGATCCGGGGATGGGCCTCTTTAGGCCCATGTTGTCCTCTACACAGCTGTAACACGTTCAGGTATTGATTCATAAGGCTTTTATATGGGGTGGGTGAAATATTATAATTGAACGAGGTCCCCGTATCAAAGGCCGATCGGGGATGGTAAGATAGCATTCATCCAACTTTAGGATTTGGTTTGAATATTATTGTTATGTTTTTGATAATGGATATCATCAATTTAACAGATATTTTTATATTTATTCGAGTTTTGCACTACAAGGTTTATATATCGGCCGCTCCAATTCTATCTTATCCAAGTGAATTTGGAGGTGAAAAGCACATGAATAAAACAGCACTTATCGTCGGGTCGATCTTCGCCCTTGTTTCCATAATGGGAATAGTATCGGGCATGAACCCCCTTGATAACGAGGACAGGAACTACGACAGCGACGGAGACGGACTATTGAACCACGAGGAGTTTTCTGCCGGTTCCGATCCCAACAACTGGGATACGGATGGTGACGGGCTCCCCGACGGATGGGAGTACGAGGTCGGGATGAACCCGGTGGACCCTTCCGATGCGAAGGATGACTTCGATTATTTCGGAGGGGAGGAGAACGCCAACTACAATGTGGTGGACCATCCGTATGACAACTATGCGGAGTACTACAGGTTGGCATATATTGATTCGGAGACGGGTGAGGATGTCTATCTGCCCACCGATCCGACCAATCCGGATAGCGACGGGGACGGGATCCTCGATCCGGATGATGTATATCCATGGGGGGATGATGATTATCGCCCACCTGGGGGGGATGATGATGAAGACTCTGGTGGGGACGGCGACGGCCCCGCTCCGGATGGGGACGGGGACGGCGACGGGAACTCGGATGACGACGGCGATGGACTGACCGATACCGAGGAGATGAGACAGGGAACCGATCCGAACAACCCGGATACCGACGGGGACGGACTGAACGACGCAGGAGAGATCGCCCTCGGACTGGATCCCAACGACTGGGATACGGACAACGACATGCTGATCGACGGCGTGGAGAAGGGAGGGGGCGACTCCACCGACGGGCATGTCATCGATACGGACAATGATGGCACGGGAGATCCAACGACGAAACCGGACAAGCCCCACCCCGGACCGCCCGTTCCGGTTCCGCCGAATGACGACCCGGACAACGACGGTGTGATCACCGAGAGGGAGTACGAGATCGGCACGGACCCGTACAATCCCGACACGGATGGGGACGGTCTCATGGATGGGGAAGAGCTGGACCATGGTTACGACCCCAATGATTGGGACACGGACAACGACATGCTGATCGACGGTGTGGAGAGGGCAGGAGGCGACTCCACCGACGGACACGTCAACGACTCGGATGATGACGGTATCTGATCGAATAGATAAACCATATGGGCCCTCTCCTTTTGGAGTGGGGCCTTTTTTAATATTTTTCTTTTTTAACCAATCAAAGGTTGATCATATATCTGAAAATGCTTTGTATGTTTCCGACTTTCGCCTGAAGTCGGAAATTAGAGTAGATAACGATGAATTGAAGAATCTGAATGATTTCCATAATATTTGAGATTATTAGATTGTTTTTGTGAGCGAAATAAAACAGTAAAAAGCTAAGAAACGTTTCCTACTTACGTTAAATATTACAGAAAACGGAAACCGAATCAGTAGTTTTCGGTGCTCCGGACACCTTATGATCCAAGTTTCTATTGATTAAAACAGGACCCTCCAAATTCTTAAGCTTTGCCTCTTTAGGGTAGTTTTCGGAAATGTTCTTTGATGATTATTCAT
>JAUVLN010000262.1 GCA_030600725.1 Thermoplasmatota archaeon
CAGGGAGGAGATGGACAATGCGGGGATACCGATGGAAAAAGGCGATTCTCATGAGATCCGGAAGCTAGGATCCGGTTTCATTTACAACGGGTCGAAATACGATCATGTGGCCGCCTTCACGGGGAGAGAACCCACTCTGGCCCTGGTAAACCATCTGGAATTCGGTGAGATCCGGCTCCCCTGCGGGGAGACCGACCTTGAGGGACTATATATTATAGGGGATGCAGTATTGGGTCGATTCGGACAGGCGACGCTTGCGGCGGGGATGGGCCTCGCCGCGGCGATGCACATAGGCTCGAGGTGAGTGACCATTGAAAGTAGTCCTTGAGAAGGGATTGAGCGATCTGGCGACCGTATTCGCGGCAACCTACCGCGGCGGGGATCACATCCTTGAATTCGTTGATTCGCTCTCGGACAGCCCTGACATAAACGAGAAATGGGTCATCGTGGTATCCTCCCAGTTCGGGTGCCCCGTCAATTGCCTCATGTGCGATACGGCCGGATATTATATGGGCGATCCGACAGCCGAGGAGCTTGTATCCCAGGTGGACCACATCATCAGGAGGAGGTTTCCCGATGGTGTTGTTCCGACCAGAAAGTTCAAGGTCCAGTTCGCCAGGATGGGGGAACCCGCCCTCAACATCGAGGTGATAAAGGCCATCGAAATGATGATCGAGGAGTACGATGCTCCCGGATTCATGCCCTGCATCTCCACGGTGGCTCCCCGTGGAACGGACCGTTTCTTCGATGAGATAGCCCGGTTGAACAGGGACCATTTCAGGGGCAATTTTCAGCTTCAATTCTCCCTCCATTCCACGGATGAGGAGCAGAGGAACAGAATCATACCGATCAGTAAATGGTCACTCAGGGAGATCGCGGATTACGGGAAACGGTTCTATGTCGGCGGAAGGAAGATATCGTTGAACTTCGCCCTCGCACCCGGGAACGCATTCGACCCCAAGGTGCTATGCAACACGTTTCCCACGGATGTATTCATGATAAAATTGACCCCTGTCAATCCCACCGAACACGCACTGAGGAACAATATGGTCAGGGAGAACCTATCCGAGGAGGAGGTCCCCGGGATCTCGGTTCTCAGGGAAAACGGTTTCGATGTCATCGTGAGCATCGGAGACCTCCGGGAGAACCAAATCGGGAGCAACTGCGGTCAGCTCGCCGCACTATGGAAGAAAGGAAAGATGACCTAGGGACGTCAACGGATCACTTCTTCTCTCGCTTCTTCTTGTCTTTCTTTTTCTTGTTTCCCTTCTTATTCTTCTTCCCCTTCTTTTCAACCGTTTTGAAAGTACTTTTGGCGGTTATCATCAGAACCGCGGCCGTACCGGAAACAAGGGAACTTATCAATTCATAAACACCGGATCCTATCAGGGCCGCCCTCACCCCTGTGCTCGCACCGTCTGCGGTGAGACCTATCAGGCCGAGGGCGATCCCTCCCAGGAAGGCGAATATAGTTCCGATCCATGAAAGCACCGCGGCCTTACAGAAATGGGTGCCCTTGTACCCATAATATCCTCCTATTGCCTGTCCCCCTACTCCCTGAGCGAAGAAGAAGGCGATGATCGATCCAATTATCAGGGCGATGACACTTACTATCAGGAAGATGAGACAAAAGGCTACGCATATGGCATCAAGAGGGCCGTCACCGCCAGATTTCCTCAACTCTAACATGATGTAGATCAGGAGGATCGCTAGGGCGAAACCACCTAGTGAGGTGATCATTGCCATGAGGAAGTTCGGAAATCCGACTATCATGAGGATGATGCCGGATATCCTTCTCCTCTTCGTCAGCCCCTGATCTATCTTATCCTCGCTCACATCTCTCCCTGTTTGATAGAGGTTCGATGCTATTATTTACTTTTGTCCCGTGGATGAAGGGGCCCGGAATCCGGGCAGCGGCCGAAAAGAAATATATATGCATCCAATTTATACGATAGCAGACGGGGCGGGCGCATATTTTTGGTATGCAACGCACTCAATCCTCATCACCCGCCCCGTCACGCATCGCTGCATGTATTATCCGGGTTAATTCTCATCCTTTCACCACGGCCAGTGGGGTCATCCTCACCACCTTGCTGGAGATGCCCGACCCGTCCGCCACCTCTATGACCTCATCGATGTTCTTGTAGGCGTCCGGTGCCTCCTCGGCCACAACCCTCCTGGACGTCGCCCTGATGTAGATGCCCCTTTTACCAAGAGAGGAGATGATCCTATCCGGATTGAAGTTCCTTGTAGCCCTGGTTCTGGACATGACCCTTCCGGCCCCGTGGCACGTGGAGCCGAACGTCGTTCCCATCGCTTTTTCAGTGCCGACCAGAAGGTATGAGGCCGTACCCATATCGCCGGGTATGAGCACGGGCTGTCCGATGGACCGGTATTCGTCCGGGATATCCGGATGGCCGGGGCCAAAGGATCGGGTTGCGCCCTTTCTATGGACCATTACCTTCCTCTCCCGTCCGCCCACGGTATGGACCTCCTCCTTTGCGATATTGTGTGCGATATCGTATATCAACCTCAGTTCCGTATCCACTCCCGTCTCGCTCAATACCGTTTCAAAGGAGCGCCTCGTCCAGTGTGTGATCAGCTGCCTGTTCGCCCACGCATAATTTGCGGCACACCTCATCGCCCCGAGATACGATAGTGCCTCCCCGCTCTCGAGAGGTGCCGAGGCTAGCTGTCTGTCCGGTATGGAGATATCGAATTTCCTGGATCTGAATCCGTTTCCGTCGCTTTCGTAGAGCCCCTCCAGTTCCCGGACCTTGTCCTGACATACCTGGTATCCAAGGCCCCTGGAACCGGTGTGGATCATGACCATTATCTGGCCCTTTTTCCTGACCCCCATTACCTCTGCGGCTGTCGTGTCGTAGATCTCGTCCACCCTCTGGACCTCGATGAAATGGTTTCCGCCACCCAACGACCCCACCTGTGGAAGCCCCCTCTTCTTCGCCCTGTCGGAGACCTCTTCGGGAAGTGCGCCCTTTATGGCTCCCTCCTCCTCCATTCTCCTCAGGTCCTCGGGGTATCCGAATCCCTCGTCGACCGCCCATCCGGCCCCTCTTTCAAGTATATCCTCGAGCTGGGAGGGGTCCACCCTTATCCTCGCCTTTGATCCGACCCCGGAGGGGACGTTCTTGAAGATCTCATCCGCCAGCCTCCTGATGAACGGTTGGACCTCGCGTTCCATCATCTCCGATACAAGGAGCCTTACGCCGCAGTTGATATCGAAGCCAACGCCTCCGGGGGAGATCACACCGCCCTCGTCGAACAGCGTGGCTGCCACACCCCCGATCGGAAAGCCATAGCCCCAATGTATGTCGGGCATGGCCATCGAGGGGCCCGCCAGCCCGGGAAGGGTGGCTACGTTC
>JAUVLN010000318.1 GCA_030600725.1 Thermoplasmatota archaeon
CATCGAAATTCTCCCGGAATGGAGAAATCAGGTATTTCTTGGACGAAAATGCACTTTCGGAGATGACAGGTCACTTACCAATCATATTCTTAAAAAGGACTATCTTACAGTCTATAGCAGGAACGCGGTTGCATATACCCTGGCACCGGAGACGATAATAAAACTGTTTAAAATGCTTATCAGATGGAACAAATCCTTCCTGAGGGAAACATTGGTCCTGATGCAGTATATCCTTAAACCCAGGAATATGAGGAAGAGGAAGATGCTTCTGTATGAGGCGGTAATGACGACCATAATGCCTCCATTGATGATTGCGATAATCGTCAGCATCTATATCAGGATAGCAATGGACCCACTATATCTTCTCACCGTGATCCTGTCCATCACATTGATGTCGATGCTCTACATGATATTCTACGTCAAGGCAGAGCGTAATTGGAGATTCGTTTACGGGATCGTATATGCGTTCTTCTTCATGTCGATACTCATATGGTTGATGCCATACGCTTTCCTGACCCTTGGTAGGACACACTGGGGAACCAGGTAGCCCAAAAGGGCCCATCTCCTGATATGGTCGAGTGTGGATCCGGTGTACCATCGGGAAAATACATTCATACCGACCAATCGGTTAAGGCGATATTTCATACACCCCTTTGCGATCAACGTTTTATACGGCTGCTTTCAACTGACCTACGGGCAGTGGATCTCGATCAGATCGATATGGATCGAAAAACGGGGAATGATCAATGGATGAACGTTTGACCTCTCTCCTCGATATAAAGGGCATCGGGGACGCGAAGATAAGGTCCCTTATCTCCGGACTCGGGGGGGAGGATAGGTTGATCAAGGCTATCGAGGAGGGTGACGTAGCGCTGCTTTCCACGATCGACCGCCTTTCGGAGAGGATGGCCGTGCAGATGGTTCTGAGATTTCGCGATCAGGATGTTCTGGCACTGCTGGGAACCCATGGATCTCATGACGTATACGATCAGATCATGGAGATGATCCGGTCCTATATGCATACCACTTACTCCCGTAACAGAACATCTCTCCTTGTCCCCCGTGAGGGCCTTGAACAGATGACCACCTCTTCGAAGGAGATCTTCTCATTCAGGGAACTGCTGGTTGGAAAAGACCGGGATAGGGTCGTTTCGCTCCTGAGCTCTCTCGGAAAGGCCCCTTTGGCAAGGAACGTCAGATCGCCGTTGAATTACATACTGCTTGTGGAGAACGATAAGGTGGTATCAAGGCTCGAGGAGATCGGATTGGACCGCAGGTGCATGGTCATCTCACCCGAGGATGCGGTAGGCGGGATCGAGGGTCAGATGGTGTTCGTGTACGATACAGGGGAGATCGACGATAGGGACCTCCCTGTCATCGCTTCCGTACCGGCATCATCTCGATCTTTCGAGATCGTTCCCGAGATCGCCCTGGATGGTCTGTACGATCGGCGGGGCGCTCTTGACAAGGTCGCACAGCTGAGGGAGATCTTCGGGGAAAGGAGCGTTGCGCGGGAGGTGGTGACATCCCTTGAAGCCCTTGCATCATTGGCAGGTGAGGTAAGGACAGAGGATGATATAGAGGCGGTTCTTGACTCCATCAAGGAGGAGTTGGATGACCACCTGAAGGGTGAGATATCGAGGATCACCCTCAGCGGGGAGGAGGCCCTGACGATCCTCTCAAAGGACGACCCGTTGGTGATAAGGGAGGTATACCGGGAGTGTTCCGTAAAGGCCGTCCGGCTGCTCAAGGAGAGGTTGGGTGTATCCAGGGATATATTCAACGTCAGGTATCCAGTGGAGATCATAAAGGAGGAGAAGGAGAGGCTGATAGCCGAGATAAAGGGTACTGCGGAGGGGGACCGCTTCAGGGAGAAGGTGGAGCTGGCGAGGGGGATAAGAAGTGTTGAGACCAGCCTCAAGGAGGAGGAGGCCTGGTGCCAGGAGCTGGATTACAGGTTCGGCCTTGGATGTGTGGTGGAGGATCTCTCCCTGAGACCTTTCCAGAGGTCAGAGGGCTGGTTCGGGATATATAACGGATCCCACATCGCCCTGAGGGGCGGGGAGCATCAGCCTGTTACATATCATCTCGGCAGGGTGACGGAGGGACTGGCCGGTAGATTCCCCCAGATGGACCTCTCCCCTTCGCGTCTTGCCCTGTTGACAGGGGCAAATTCAGGAGGGAAGACCACTCTGCTGGAGACGATCGCTCAGGTCATTATCATGGCCCATATGGGCCTGCCCGTTCCCGCGGACGAGGCGTATGTCCCTGAACTCAGAGGTCTGTATATGTACAAACCCCGAAAGAATCTGGATGCGGGTGGATTGGAGGGTTTTTTAAAGGACCTGCTTCCTCTCTCCCTTCGTGTGGATGAGAGAACGATGATGCTTGCCGATGAGCTGGAAGCGATGACCGAATTGGAGGCGGCGTCGAGGATAATCGGAACATTCATGGAGGAGGTTTGCAGGAGGGGAGCTTACGGTCTTGTAGTGACCCACATGGCGGGTGATGTCTCCAGATTCACGGATGTGAGGATAGATGGGATCGAGGCAAAGGGGTTGG
>JAUVLN010000140.1 GCA_030600725.1 Thermoplasmatota archaeon
CAGCAATGTTATCTTCGGACCATCGATGTCCATCGTTGTGTAGGTGGAGGCGGAAGGCGCGGAGACCCATCCGAGAGCATCCCTTGCCTGGACCTTGAAATAGTAGGTGTTGTAGGCGGTCAGGTCCGAGATGTCCATGGAGAGGCCATCGGTCCAGGATGTCTCCCTGATCGGGTCTCCCGTCTCATTCTCGAAAACCTGTACCTTGTATTCTATTCCGGTCCCTGCGGGGTCGAAGACCCCTTCCCATCCGATCCTCACGTCGGTCCCGCCCGAATATCTGGGCAGGTCGATTATCACGGGCACCTCCGGAGCGGTGGTGTCAACAATGGTCCTGAGGGAATTCCCCCATCCCGAGAGCTGTTCAAAGTCATCTCTGGACCTGACCCTGATGTAGTAGATGCCGTCATCGAGTGGATAGCTGTAGATCGACAGGTCTGACCTGGTGTCGGCCAGGCGCCAGGCGTCGATATCGAAGACCCTGTAATTGGTGTCTGTGAGCCAGGGTGACTCCATGACATTCTGTGAGAACATAATGTCGGTCGCCCACTGCACCTGGTACTCCACAAGGCCTCCGTTGTCGTCCGTGGATGGCCCCCATTCCACCTTGAAGATACCCCCGTCCTGATACTCATCGATAGGGACGAGGTTGGGAATGGAGGGGCCGGTGGAATCCTGCATTGAGTGGACCATGGCAGATACTATCTCATTTCCGGCCCTGTCGTAGGCCACAACCTCGTAGTAGTATGTGGTTCCATCGGAGAGGCCTGGAACGTCGAAGGTGATATCGGCCGTGTGGACCGTGAATGCAACTCCAACCCTGTCGGGGCTGGTATAGACGTTCAGGACGTAATGGTCCAGGCCGGAAAGCCCATCCGTGGAATTGGACCACGTGACCGTTGTGGTCCTCCCCCCAGAGTATTCGTCCAGGGCTTCCAGGACCGGCAGTGTCGGAGGTGTTGCGTCAATCGTGGTGGATATGATCTCCTCCGCCCCTGGATTTCCCAGGTTGTCGTAGGATAGGACCTTTATGAACCATTTCGTATCCGGGGTCAGTCCGGTGAGCTGGAAGCTCTGTCCAAGAACATCGTCCCTGGAATGGACCTCGGTCAGGAACAGACCGTCGGTGGACCACATCACCTTGTAATGGTCCACGCCGCTTCCATCGTCCTCTGCGCCCTCCCATTCCACGTTCACGGTCCCCGCTGGCAGATATTCCATCAGCGGCATGAGGCCGAGCTCTCCCGGCCCCCTGTGGTCCTGGATGGACCACTCCACCTCGGACCAATCCGATTCATAGTGGAACTCGTCGACCGCCTGCACCCTCGCATAGTACTTGACGTCGTCATCCAGCCCATCGAAGTATGCGTATGTCTGGTCCGTGTCTATGTCGGATACGATGGTCCCTCCCTGGAAATCCTCGGTGGTTGCAACCTGTATTTTGTAATGGTGTACCCCAACTCCCTCATCCACGGCAGGATGCCATGAGAACGTGTTCGCCTCGCCTTTGGTATAAGGGGGCTCGTTCAACATTACCGGGATCGTGGGTGGGTCCGCATCGCTTGTTGTATGTGTGATCGGGGCCCAGGAAGAGTAATGCTCCAGTTTGTCAGAGGCGACCACCGTGATATAATATTTTGTTCCCGAGATCATCGATATCGGTTGAGATGTTATTGGATGGGTCACAATGTAATCGACCTCATCAAGGAAATCCGGGGTCGTTGCGGTTGCAACAATGTATTCATCTACTCCAGACGTTGAATCAGATGATTTAAGCCATTGGATGTTTGTGGATGTCCCATTGGTGTACTCCGGCAGATCGAAGATCACCGGAGTCGTTGGCGGGGTCCGGTCGATTGTTGTACTCACAGCGGAAGACCATGATGAGGTGTATCCCAGACCATCCTTCGCTCTGACCTTGAAGTAATAGGTTGCCCCATCCCCAAGGCCGGTAATGGTCTGGGATGTTGAACTGGTCCATGGGTGGGCTATATAAGGTTCTGCTGCGGAAGCATCAGTGAACATACCAGTTTGATATTGAACGCCCCCGTAGCTCCCTCCGGAAGGTTGATCCGTTGAAGAATATGAAAACGTCACCTGCTGGCTGGCCGTATATTGACATAGAGAACCAACCGTTGGCACTGTTGGAGCTGATTGATCCACCTGAAGGGTGAGATATGAGTGATAACCACCAGAAAATGAATTAACATAATATAGCGTATCCGCGGTATAATAACGATCATAAAAACCAAAGAACAGATACTCATCCCCATCTGCGATCTTCTGCATCATCACCGACCTCGTGGAAGATGAAAGGGTCAGGGAGTATGTGTTAGTTGAGCTTGAGACCGAGATATCACCGCAGTAGTGATCGGATCCGATCGCATTGTATATATCCTGAGCAGTATCGGTTCTGGGATCCGCATCCAGTAATCTGACACGGCAAGGTATGGTTGAGGCTCCAGTAGTTCCATACTTATATATCCCCAGATTCAACGTTGCGCTGTTCAGATATACATCGTCATCCAACGAACTTACGGGGATTCCGATCCATCCCCGATAAAATTGAGTGCCATCATAATATCCAAAATAATTGTTAAAATCTGAATATTTTAAATATGTTGATGAAGGTGAATAGTAAAAGATATACCCGCATCTGTAGCTGGAGTAGTAACTTGAGTTCAATGAAATACTCTGCCATGCATCGGCCTCCTCCTCTATCGGGGCCCACACTATCAACGAGACCGCAAGCAGTGACAGGCAGACTATGAACGGAGCTATCTTTAATCTTTCAGACATCCATTATCCCTCCAAACGAAGTGGCCTAAAACCGAACATCCATCGGTTTCCCGGTATTAAATTGCTATGTTGCGCGATTAATAGGCTATTTAAGCAGGAGATCCGGCCGGTTCCATGTGATCGATCCGGCTTTATTATGTCCGGTTTTATAAGGAAGGAAGTTCATAACTCATATGTGGGGAAATACCCAGTGGGGTATCTTATGGATCCGGAGAAACTGACCGAGGACATGAAGGACGACATATGGATACGGGATGAGTATTCATGCCGTTTCTGCGGGGATACGATCGCCCGCCACGAGCTTACCGTCACCTTTCTCGTCCCCCTTGACAAAGGCGGTACCAGATCCCTTGCAAACGTCGTCTCAAAATGCCAAAAGTGCATACGGGAAGGCGTGATACGGCCCATATCGGATGGGGAGGAGAGGAACGTCATGAACCTCATGAGGGACCTGCTCGCCGTGGAGCATCCCAAGGAGGACATGGAGCTCGAACGTGACTTCGAGGAGGAGGTCAAGGATCTCAACTACCGTCTGATATCCCTCACGGAGGAGAACCGCTCCCTGATGGATGAAATGGATAAAAAGACCTCCCTGGCCATCGCATACAAGAAGAAGTTGGAGCGGTCCCAGCACGATTACGACAACCTCAAGAGGCGTCAAAGCGGCGATGTGGAGATGAGGGTCAAGAACGGCCTGAAGGACCTGGTGATGGGTATTATCGAGACCGTGGACAACATGGAACGTGGGATGGCCGAAGCCGGGAAGCTGGATGATAGCAGGGAGATATCCTCCCTCATCAGCGGGATGAACCTGACGCTCAAGTCCCTTCTTCAAACGCTGAAGAATAACGATGTCAAGAGGATCGATCCGCTGGGGAAACCGTTCGACCCGAAGGTCCATGAGGCTCTGAAGACGAGGGTTGAGGAACGGGCTTTCGAGAACACGGTTATTGAAGTTGAATCGGCAGGATACATACTGGGTGATTCGCTCCTTCGACCAGCAAAGGTGGTCGTCTCAAAGGGAGGTAGAAAACGGCCAAGGCCGGAGGAGGATGTGGAATGGGACGAGGAGGAGGACCTATGGGGGGACCTGGCAAAGGACCTTGAGGAGGAGATGGAATGGGAGGAAGATGAGTAGATCCAGATCACTTAGAGTCCTTTTTCTTTTTTGAACTCCTCTTGAAGAGAAGGATCGTTCCGCCCTTTATCTCCACCACGGTTGCCTTGATCCTGTGAGCCAGATCCTCGATATCCTCCTTCCAGCCGGACGGGGGGCCCATTGATCGAAGCATCTTCACCTTGATGAGCTCGCGGTCCTCAAGCTGCGCTCTGATCTCCGAATCCATATTCTCCGTAAGTCCCGATTTTCCAACGATAACGGTGGGTTTGATCGAGTGCCCTTTCCTGATCAGCTCACTTCTCTCCATTCGATTCCTCCATGACCTTCAGTGGTTTGAACGGAAATCTACGGACCTCCCCGCAGTCAAGGCAGGTCACGATCCTGCGCCCGTCGTGAATGCGGACCCTGGCGTTCAAACCCGGGATCAGCGGGGACATGCAGACCTTGCATGTGGATCTTTTCAGATGCCGGGGGATCCTCCTTGTGGTCCTCATGGAGATCCTCCTGGCCATCGTCGTATATTTCCTTGCCCTATCGAGGTCGCCGGACCTGAGGCTGTCGAATGACAGCTCGTAAAGCCTCTGTATTCTCTCCCCGGCCACAGAGAGCAGGAGTGGGTGCTTCTTACCACGTCCGGTACGGCGCATCAGGCGTTGATGAGGGACCCATTATTTAAAAAGAACCGTACCCCGGATCGCTCACTCCTCGAACTCCTCCAGCTCCTCGAATTCCTCGATCTCATCCTCGCTGAACTCCTCCAGGTCGTCTTCGTTGAACACCTTGATCTCCTCCGTGACCTCCTCGGGTGCCTCCATCTTCCTGCGCTTTGGTTTGACCCTCTTCTTTACGGCGGCTTTCCTTGGTCTCCTGGTCGCGACCTTTCTCTTCCTCTTGACGGGGGGTGCCTCTTCCTCCTCCTCCGGGCCGGGGATGGTCAGCTCCAGCACGTTGGATCCCCGTGCCCTGAGCTCCTCCTCTCCGCCCAACATCCCGGGTGCGGTCAATATCGTATGCTCGGACCCCGTGCCGCCCTCGACAACCTTGCCGGTCGGGTCGTATTCATCATCGTAATCAGGTATGTCCTCCTCTTCCTCCTCCTTCTCCTCCTCCTTCCTGCGGCTTATGATGAACCCTATGGCGATGATGATGATAATGCCAACGATGGCAGCGATTATTATGGGGAGCAGGTCCGTTTCCTCCTCTGGTTCGGGATCACCGGCCACCTCCGGAGCTGCGAGGACCGTGATGGTCAGGGCGTACTCCTCGGACCTGCCGAACCCGTCGGTCAGAAGAAGCTTGACGGACTGGCCTCCCACGGGAGCCGCCGAACCGTTTATGATGAGGGTGTTGTTGAACTCGCCGCCCGCGGGCACCGTGAACACACCTCCATCCGTGATCTCCAGGCCGTTTCCGCTTACGATCGTTATGGTGAACTCCGCATCCGTTTCCAGACCATTGACCACGTTGACAACCATAGCAACCTCGGAGCCGTAAGGTATCTGCCCACTGGCAGGCATATTTACCAGAGCAAATCCCGGCTGGAAGGTGAATGCCATCATGATCGATCTGGTTGAAAGGCCGTCGGCCTTCGCGGTCACCCACCACCGGTGTTTTCCCGGTTCCAGGGGAGCATAGCTCATGCCTTTTCCCGTCTCATCGAAGGTCTCCATCGTTCCATCCGGGCCCATCACTTCGACCGTATACGTGAGGTTGTCCGGATTGATGTAATCGGCATCCCAGGACAGGGGCGATGTTGATCCCACCTTGTCCAGGATCGTGTTATTGTTCTGCACGTTCACGGATATCGTGGGCATCTTCAGATCGGGGTCGTAGTACACTGCCATCGGTAACGAGGTCCTCCAGTCGCTGCCGGCCCTGTCCTTTACCCTGAACATCACGTAGTTCCTGATGCCGGGCACAAGATCGAGTTGTACCGTTATCCGCTCCCACTCACCGGGCGTCCCCGAGATATTCATCGGTACGGACAGCCAGTCGGAATACTGTTTCGACGGAAGAGTGTAACTGTACTGGGCCTTCTCGGGATCGACACCGGAGAGCTCGTCGTAGACCGAGATCCCAACGACGAGGCTTCCATAGGTTATGTTGATCGGCCCCGGGATCGATCGGTTTTCGAATATTGGTAGATGCGTATCCACTATCACCTCGTGCTGGAACAGGGGACCCACACGGCCCGCTTTATCGATCGCCCAGATGTAGATGGTATGCACCCCCTCGACGATCGGCATAATGGTCTTGGGGGAGACGGTTGTCAGATTGCTCTCCTCCTCAAGATACAGGTTCTT
>JAUVLN010000157.1 GCA_030600725.1 Thermoplasmatota archaeon
GATGAGGAAGGTAAAGTGATCATCTGGAATCAGGCATCAGAATACATCACGGGATTGAAGCAGGAGGACGTATTGGGAAAATACCTATGCGAGGTCCAAGAGATATTTTTCATGAAAGAGGAAGATCACGACATCCATAAGGAGGGGTTCTGTTCGATCGTCCATCAGGTCCTGAAGACGGGGGCCTCACCTTTGTTGAACAAGCCCAGCGATCTGGAGTTTAAAAGGCCGGACGGTTCCGTTCGGTATGCCCAGCAGGTGTTCTTCTCAAGCAGGACCAAGGATGGATACAGATTGGGCGCCATAACGCAGGATATCACCGAGCGAAAGAGGTCGGAGGATATAATCAGGGCAAACCAGGAGAAGCTCAGGAGCATACTGGAAAACAGCACCAATCTCTTCTATTCCCACACCACAGAACACATGTTGACCTACATAAGCCCTCAATGTGATCAGATACTCGGCTACACTCCAGATGAAATAATGGTCAGATGGACGGAGCTCGTGTCGGACCACCCGATCAACGAGATCGGTTTCGAAAACACCCTTAAGGCGATCGAAACGGGAATGGTCCAACCACCCTACGAGCTGGAAATGGTTCACAAGAGTGGACGCAAGGTTTGGGTGGAGGTGCGTGAGGCACCACTTGTAAAAGACGGCAGGACGGTAGCGATCGTGGGAGCGCTAACGGATATCACCGAGAGAAAGCGAGCTAAGGACAAGCTTGTTGAGGAGAAGAAGAAAGCCGAGCTGTACCTTGATATCCTTGGCCACGATATCAACAATCAGAACCAGGGAATACTTACTCTGCTGGAGCTCTTCCTGCTGGAGTACCCCGGGGATGGGCCGGGCCGCTCCGACATAGAGCAGGCATTACACCAGGCCTTCTCGATAAGCGACCTGATAAGAAACGTGAAGACCATATCCGGTATCGGTGATGCCAGGGTTGAACTTGAACCCATCGATGCCCTGGCATTAATCGAAAGGGCGATCAAGAAGGTGAGGATCACCTATCCGGGGAAGGATATCATTCTAAAAATAAAAGGTGGAGAACAGCATCCCCGGGTTATGGCCAACGGCCTTCTCGAAAGCCTCTTCATAAATATCCTGGGAAATGCCGTGAAGTTCGACCAAAAGGACCCCGTGGAGCTGGACCTGGATATCAGATCCGACGACGATGGATCCTGTAGGTTCGAGTTCAGCGATAGAGGGACAGGCGTTCCGGACAACATGAAGGAGGAGATCTTCACACGTTTGAAGATGGGGGACCAGAGTTCACACGGTTCCGGTCTGGGATTGGCCATTGTGAGCGGAGTCACCAAGCAATACGGGGGCAGGGTGTGGGTTGAGGACAGGGTGAAAGGCGACCACACCAAGGGTGCCAGGTTCGTACTTCTCCTTGAGGGGGGATCGACTTGAAGGAGATATTCATCGTCGACGACGAGCCGATCATACACATCCTTTACAACCGGATATTCACACGATTCGGAAATTCGATATGCGGGGAGGCGTTCAACGGCCAGGAGGCGGTTGAGAAGATAAGGGAGATGGAGAAACACCCCGACATAATAATTATGGATCATCGGATGCCGATCATGTCCGGTCTGGATGCTACAAAGGAGATACTGAGCATGGATCCCGAGATAAACATCATCTTCATCAGTGCCGATATGTCGGTAAAAGATGAGGTCCTGAAGGAAGGGGTGCATAGTTTCGTCATCAAGCCCTTCGATTTCTCGGAACTCGTGGGCCTTGTAAAGGATATAGACAGTTGATAACTATACTAACTCGCCGTTTATCTCGATCTTCCATGACATCTCCACGGAACCCTTGGCCATGGCGGAAACAGCGCAATATCTCTCCATGGATAAGGCCACGGCCTTCCTGACCTTCTCCAGGTCGATCTCATCCCCCTCCAATCTGTAGGTGAGGTTGATCTCGGTATACACCTTGGGGTGCTCCTCGGCCCTCTTATGCTCTTCATGTATCTCAAAGGAGGTGTACCGGACCTTCATCTTATCGAGTAAGGAGGCCACATCCATTCCGGTACACCCCATTATCGCCTGCAGGAACATCTCCATGGGGGCCACCGCTCCCTCGAACCCCCCGACCCTCTCCTTCGTATCCATCATCAGCCAGTGCCCGGAATCGGTCATCCCCGAGAATGCGAGCCCTTTGACATTCCTCACATAAGCGCACATGTTTCCTACCCCGATAACAACCATGATGGGCGATGTGTTTTATATCTTTCCCGTCGGATATGGCTTTACAAACAGGGACAAGCTGATATATGACCTAATTTTTCCCCTTTCATCGAATCATGCCAGTTCGCTGGATATCATAGGGGGACTACATACGGTAGATCAGGAAGAGGCCGCCGAGAAGAAGATGAGCGGATCCGTGGCCCTTGAGATGGAGGTCCTTGACCTCTGGAAGGGAAAGGATATCATGAGGAGGCTGCTCGAACACAACAGGGGGGGAGAGTACTTCAGGTTCCTCGAGGGGCCCCCGACAGCGAACGCCCCGCCGGGCGTGCACCATATCTTCGCAAGGACGATCAAGGATTCCATCTGCCGTCACAGGAGCATGAAGGGTTTCCACGTCCCCAGGATGGGGGGATGGGACTGCCATGGACTGCCCGTGGAGATTGCCGTGGAGAAATCCCTCGGCATCGAGAACAAGGAGCAGATCGAGGAGTACGGGATCGAACCCTTCATAAAAAAGTGCCGGGAGTCGGTATTCACCTACATCGACGATTGGTCAAGGATGACGGATAGATTGGGATATGTGCTGGACCTGGAGGACCCGTACGTCACCATGAAGGACAGCTACATAGAATCCGTCTGGTGGTCCCTCAAGGAGATATGGAAGAAGGGCCTCCTCACGGAAGGCCACACCATCGTCCCATACTGTCCCAGATGCGGGACCTCGCTATCATCCCACGAGGTGGCCCAGGGGTACAGGACCGTGGAGGAGCCCTCGATCTTCGTCAAGTTCAAGATCAGGAACCAGGAGAACGCATATTTCCTCGCATGGACCACCACCCCATGGACGCTCATCTCCAATGTGGCCCTGGCCGTCCACCCCGATGAGTTCTACGTGAGGATCGACTACAAGGGCACGGAGCTGATCCTCGCGGAGAGCAGGGCAAAGGTCCTGATGAAGGAGGAGGAGTACACGGTAAAGCAGAGGCTCATGGGCTCCGATATGGAGGGAACGGGCTACGAGCCCCTCTTCGATTTCGTCACCCCGGACCGGCCTGCCCACTTCATCACCACGGCGGATTTCGTCACGATGGATGACGGCACGGGCATCGTTCACATCGCCCCGGCATTCGGCGAGGATGACTACGAGCTGGGAAAGAGGTACGACCTTCCCCTGGTCCAGCCCGTCAAACCGGACGGGACCTTTTCCGAAGAGGTGACCCCCTGGAAGGGCATGTCCGTCAAGGATGCGGACCCCTCCATCATCGAGAACCTCTCCGATAGATCCCTGCTCGAAGGGCAGGTCATGTACGAGCATCAGTACCCGTTCTGCTGGAGATGCGACACGCCCCTCCTGTATTACGCGAGAAAGGGCATATACATCAGGATGTCAGAGCTCAGAAAGAACCTGATGGATAACAACGAGAAGATATCGTGGTATCCCCCCAACATCAAGAAGGGCCGCTTCGGGAAATTCCTCGAGGAGGTCAAGGACTGGAACCTCTCCAGGGAGAGGTACTGGGGCACCCCGCTACCGCTGTGGAGATGCCCCGAGGGCCACGAGCATATGATCGGGTCCATCAAGGAGCTCGGGGAGCTATCCGGAAAGGAGGTACCCGAACTCCACAGGCCGTATGTGGACGAGGTCACCTTCCCGTGCAAGGAGTGCGGAAAGACCATGAAGAGGTTGACCTACGTCATCGACTGCTGGTACGATTCAGGATCGGCCCCTATAGCCTCCATGCACTATCCCTTCGAGAACAGGGAGGAGTTCGAGAAGCAGTTCCCGAGGGATTACATCGCCGAGGGCATCGACCAGACCCGCGGGTGGTTCTATTCGCTTCTTGCAGTGTCAACGGCCGTATTCGATAAACCGTCCTACAGGTCCGTGATCTGCCACGCACATGTACTCGACGGCGAGGGGAAGAAGATGTCCAAGTCCAAGGGCAACGTGATAGATCCATGGGCCCTGTTCGACACCGAAGGCGCCGATGCGATAAGGTGGTATCTCCTCTCCCAGACCGCGCCCTGGAAACCCAAGCTATTCTCGATGGAGGGCGTCAACGAGGTGAACCGCTCCTTCCTCGCAACCGTGAGGAATGTCCTAGGGTTCTACCAGACCTATGCCGACCTCGATGGTTACAAACCCGAGGGTAGGACGAACCCCTCCGAGAGGGCAGGAGTCGACAGGTGGCTTCTATCCAGATTGAACGATCTGGTCCGCAGGGTCGACGAGAGCCTGGATAATTATGATTTGCTCGGAGCGCCCCAGGCGATCTCGTATTTCGTGATGGAGGACCTCTCCAACTGGTACGTGAGGGCGAACAGGAGGAGGTTCTGGGGCGGTGAGGAGACCGTGGACAAGCAGATGGCCTACGACACGCTTGCGGAGGCCCTGCACACCGTTTCTCGACTCATGGCTCCACTCGCCCCGTTCCACGCCGAGAAGGTCTACCAGGAGGTTGCGTTCCCGGATATGCTCGATTCGGTCCACATGGAACGATATCCCACACAGGATGAGGACCTCATTGACGACGGACTTGAGGAGAGCATGTCCCTGCTGAGGAAGGTCGTTGAACTGGGAAGGGCGGCCAGGGGCTCCAGAAATATGAAGATCAGACAGCCCCTGGGCAGGGTCGTCGTCAAGGGCGTTGGCACCTTCGATGATGATCTGATCCCGATCATCATGTCAGAGTTGAACGTGAAGGAGGTGGTCTTCGAGGAGGACCTCTCCGGATACTTCGATATGACTGCAGAACCCGACCCCAAGAAGCTGGGCCCGAAGATGAGGGCACACTCGGGGAAGGCCCGTGAGATACTGCTGAAGGAGGACCCGAAAGAGCTCGCCGTGAAGGCGAGATCGGGTGGGATCGGGATCGAGGTGGACGGGCATGAATACCATTTGATCGAGGATGATTTCAGGTTCCACGAGATCCTGGGGGACCGCTACGCGATCGGGACCGAGGGGGACATAGAGGTCATACTTGACCTGGAGCTGACCGACGATCTTATCAGGGAAGGTGTCGCCAGGGAGGTCGTGCGGCGTATCCAGACGATGAGGAAGGATATGGACCTGCCGTACGATGCGAGGATATCTCTCAGCATATCCGGGGACGGACCGATCCTCCTTGGGATCGAGGCGTTCAAGGATTACATCGTCGGGGAGACCCTGGCGGATTCCCTTGACATCAAGGAGAGTACAGAGGGCAAGGAGTGGGAGATCGAGGGGGGCACGTTCAGGGTCAAGGTAGAGCAGATATGATATTTGCCTCTGAAAAGACTGTTTCCTCTCAACCTGTCCATTATGCATTATTCAGGTTCGCCCTTGGTTGATATGCTTATCTAGGGGAAATAAAATTAATCAGCACCGTGTTTAATGGAAAAAGAACGAGGGGTGTTGATGGTAGAAACTGGAGCCAATATCGGGTTTGAGTCCAAACTCTGGCTGATGGCAGATAAGCTGCGCAACAACATGGATGCAGCCGAATACAAGCATGTGGTACTCGGCCTCATCTTTCTGAAGTATATCTCCGATTCGTTTGAGGAGCATCATAAGAAGCTTAATGCAGAGGCTGACCAAGGAGCCGAT
>JAUVLN010000005.1 GCA_030600725.1 Thermoplasmatota archaeon
GTGTGAAGCTATCTCAATTCTATTTCCCGAGACGTTCAAAGCGGTTATATTATCAAGCTCTCTCAATGTCTCATCATCAACGTAGATCCCGCATCCATCAATCTCCATGTAGAGGATCTCCTTCTCACCCTGAACCTCCCCCGGATCCCCACTTTCGGGTGAAAAGATAATATATCCGATGGATAGAACGACCATCAAGATCACGATGGATATCACCGCGGATGTTATCAAGGCCATTTTACCCGCCATCTATTCTACCTCCATCGCATCATTCAGGGATCAGCCTCGTTTCCGCCTCAGTTCCCCGACCATCAACACGAGAGCTGAGGCTAAAAACACAAGTGATATCTCGAATCCCGGAAGAAAGAATATCCTGCATCTATCGTCATCCTTCTCCTCCAGTCCCATGTTCCTCAGGGTGATGTTGTCCCAGTATGAGGTAGTATAGGCCCCACCGTGGTCCCTGGTCGTGATCAACTCGATACGAGATACTGACTCTGCGGATGTCATGAGATCAATATCGGTAACGGACCCCAATAATTCACCGGATGCGTCATAGACCGAGATATCCGACTTACCCTTTTCACAATCGAATGCAACCTTGAAACTATACCATGTATTTGCCCCAATGCCCGACTCCACGATCGTCCCCACATTCTGAGGATCCACGGTATCTATCCGGTAGGCGATCCCCATGTTCCGGAACTGAACGGATACTATACGATCATCATTCTGCACACCTTCCCCTCCACCCCTGATCAGGGAAAAACTGACCGACATACTCGCACTACCCGAATACATCGTATCCGTTGCGACATCACATCTCAATACGCCCTTACTGATGTTCAGCTCCCGGGATAAAATATACGAATATCCCGTGCTGGGATTATATATCGTTCCTATCACAGAAGATCGGGAAACAACAGACGCGGTAAACTGAGCATTACTACTCGTATACGGCCTGTAGGTATCCTCCGACCACCTTGTTGTTTCCAGAAGGTCCTGGCCATCGGAATAACCCTCGAAGTCCTCCCTGTAGTAGATCCTCTCCGAGGAAGCCGAACCCAGAGAATACAGAACCGGAGAAAGGGCGATGATCAGTATCAAGAATAAAGGATACCTGATTATTTCTCCTCTCATGTGGATCAAACCTCTTTACAATGATCCATGCACATCTTGACCCTTATATTTTTCCGACCAGCAGTAATGCTGTTAAGAGACTAAAATGTGGAAAGAGAGCCAGATGGAAATAACTTCACTGGTTCTTGAACTCGGTGTAACCGCACTTGCCGCAGGAGAGCCGGTCCTCGTGATCCGCGAGATATGCTCCATCGCACTTGGGGCAGGGTTTCTTCTTTCTCACCAGTTTATCGTCCTTGATCTCGTAAAGATGTTTGTGTCCCATTCTAAACCACCCCTTATTTCTTCTTCTTCTCCATGAGGCCGTTCCTGATCAGGATGTGGTCATCCTCGACCTTCCTGGCCCTCTCAATGTCCTTGTACACCTTGGCGGTCCCCTTGGAGGTCCCCCTCCCGAACTCCGTGGAAAAGGAATCCACGACCAGGGCCGATTTCCCCACGTTGAGGGCAACTCCCAGCGCCTCCCTCACCTGCTTCCTCGGGGGCGTGCTCTCGTTCTCATGCTTTACGAGAAAATCCACATCGGTCCTATCCAGAAGCAGATTATCCTTCCTGCCAACTATCTCAATATCCATGATCTCAGACCTCCATCTCCAGGAGAATCCCCGTTACCTTCTTCTTTATCTCCTCATCCACGTCGATGAACACCAACCCGCAGTCGGGTTGACCGTAGACGACGGTCGAACCCACGGGAAACAGGTCGACACACGCCAGCGTGGAGAGGTCCTCCTCCCCATCCACATCTATCAATATCGGGCCCTCATTATTACCTATGATGATCGGCCTCAATGAATCGTTGATCGCCTTCAACAGATCTGAACCTATCATCCCGGCATCATTTCGAACCTTCACCCTTTTCCAGGGCTTGACCATCAGGGTAGGTATCTTCCTCCCCCTCTTGGTGTGATTGTCCACCAATATCATATCGGGGACAAAACCCATGCCCGTCATCACGGACGCGGTCACATCCCCCACGAGCACAAGTGGCTTTGTAACAAGCTTCTCGATATTTCCCCTGGTCCTCTCCTCGTTCCTGACCAGAGTACCCAGTGGAATCTTCAGGGCGGCTCTCAGTTGATCGGGAAGGACATACATCATTCACACCTATCTGACCTTGAGGGCGAACCGGCCGTTTGCCTTTATGCCCATGTGTTCGGCTATGTCCGAACTGGTATGGTCTATGATAACCAGCATGCCCTGCCACTCTTTGGAGAGCTCACCGGAGCAGAGCGGACACTTCTCCTCTTCAGTCAGGAACATACACTTCTTGCACGCCAACATGGTTATCACTTCTTGCTCTTCTTTCCGGAGACGACCTCACCCTCGGGGTGGTGCCTCTCCTTGTACTCATCGTCAAGCCATTCAAGCTTGCCAAGGCCCGCCTGCCTCATGGTCAGGCCGATACGGCTCTCCCTGGGGGACCGCTCGTTCATGGACATCGATACTATCCTCGCCCGGACCTTGTCGCCAACTCGAAGGTCCCTCTTCGTCTCCTTCCCCACGAGCCTCATGTTGCCCAGGTCCGCATCGATATGATCGTCCATGACCTGGCTGATGTGAACCAGCCCATCAAGGGCCCCGAACCTGACAAACGCCCCGAACTTCAGGATCTCCACGACCGAGCCCTCAATGATCTCGTGGAGCATCGGCTGGAATACAAGCGCCTTGAACTGGACCCTCTGGAATATGGCGCCGTCTCCGTGGACTATCCTGCCCTCGCCCACCCTCACAACGTCGGTGGCGTGGATCACAAGGCGGTTGTCCTTGTCCATCCTACCCTCAAAGTTCCTCCTGGTGAGGTACTGAGCGACCGTGTTGAGGTCCTCCCTGAGGTAGTGGGGGGGGATGCGAACCACATCCTCGCGCTGTATCATCTTGTACATGGCTAAAGACTCCCTGTAACTTACTGCACCAACTATATAAATATTGTTTATAATAGAGGGGCCGAGGAGGGGTTAAACTACTTCTCCTTTATAATTGTTATCCCCCTTTCATAGTCAGGAGCTTGTCCCCCTCCCAGACGAAGATCGGCCCCCTCCTTTTTGAATATCCCCGCCTCTCCATGACGGCACCCGCGATCAGGGGCAGCGATATCGACATCTCCACATGGACCATCACGTGGGTGGCCTCCGCATCGATCTTTCCCCATGACTGCGCCTCGCCCAGCGTCGATCCCGACAGACCCCCCCATTCGGCACGGTCCATCGTCACCTGGAACGCGTACTCGTGCCCATTGATCCCCCCGTAGATCATGTCCGCCGTCACTATTGAATCGTTGATGTAGTTCTTCGGGACCCCACCACCCAGATATATTGCAGATGTCGCCCTCGACATGTTAACTATCTGCGCCATCTCGTAGTTGTCCCGGATAGTATCCAGGACCAACATCTCCCCACCGGACTCGGCCATCCTCCTGTAGGCGGTGGATAACCCGATCCCTATGGAGGAATCGGCTATCGCAGGACAATATATGGGGACCCCCTCCTTGAACGCATTCCCCAGGATCGAATCCCCGTCATGTGAGCACCTCTCACCGAGGATCGCCATGAACTCCCTGGTGGAATACCTCCCGGGCCCGACCCCCTCCATTATCTCTCCGATATCGAGGTCCGTCTCCCGGAACTTCTCCTCGTCCACGTAGGTATCGTAGATCCTATCGATCATCCGCTCGTGCAATAGTACATCATCCGCCCCGACGGACCCCTTGTAATGCCTGTAACCCATCGCCTGGTAGAAATCCTGGTACACGACAGCCCCTGTCGTTGCGATAACATCGACCAACCGGAGCCTGATCAGGTCTGCGATCACCTTTCGAAGGCCCGCGGCGATGAGGGACCCCGACAAACCAAGGAACACCGTGGAAGCCCCGTCCCCCTCCGGCTCGATCATCTTCTGCATTATCTCCACGGCCGTGGAAAGGTTCCTGGCCTGAAATGAGGTGTGCGAAAAACCCTCCACGAGATCGGAAATGGAACCTATCCCGGAGAGGTCCAACATCCTGATCGGCGTCTTGAGAAGGTCCTCCCTCCCCGGTTTTTCATCCATATTGTCACCTCTTTCACGGTACGAAAACAGCCGCAGCCAGGACCGTGGTCCATCTGCCGTCCTCGTCGACGGTTGCGAACGCTGTCGAATTCTGTGTATTGATGATCCTTCCGTCCATCCTGAATATATCCCTCTTCTCGTCGTAGTTGGAATCCACATTAAATTCGATGCCAAGGGTTGAGGCGAGCATCTCCGCCGCAAGGTCCTCCGCGTAATCCCCGGCAACCTTCTCGTTCTGTCCGAGTGAATGGTGCTCCGATAGATAACCGTAATAGTCCACGTTCTGGGGGATGGCAAGCCCTATGGAGGCCGCCAGCCTTCTACCGGGCTCGTTATTACTCTCCCTGCTCATCACGCAGAAGACGATCTGACCGGCGTTCAGATCCTTCAACCCCTCCTCCCTGTCGATGATCTCACATCTGGGGGGAAAGATCGACGAGACGTGAACGAGATTGTATTTCTGTATCTCCGCATCCCTGAGTGCCAGCTCGAAGCTGGGCAGTTTCTCCCTGTGTCTTCCCACACCCCTCGTGAGGAACAGCCTCCTGGGCGTGAAACCGGTCTCGGACATAACCGATGGTATCCAATATCAGTATTTAAAAAGATATGCAAAGAGCCTTTGGATGGGGTCGGCTTCGATGCTTTGAGCTATAAAGGCCCAAAACCAACCCGGATGGGCGCCATTGGAGTTATTTTTATATACGACCTCTTTATTAGGAGGCGCCTACAACGGTGATCTCTGAAGATCATGAGGTGATCTACATGGCAAGGAAACCAAACAGGATGTACCGCCAGATCAAAGGCCCCGCTTATACAAGAAGAGAGTACATGGGCGGAGTGCCAGCCTCAAGGATCACCCAGTTCATGATGGGGGACCGCAATACGTCGTTCCCCGTGAAATTCCACCTCATTTTCAAGGAGCCGTGCCAGGTAAGGCACACCGCACTGGAGGCGGCCCGTATCTCCGCGAACAGGTACATCTCCAAGATGGCGGGGGCCCAGAACTACAGATTGATGGTCAGGGTCTACCCCCACCACATCCTCAGGGAGAACAAACAGGCAACAGGAGCGGGAGCTGATAGGGTGTCCCAGGGCATGAGGAACTCCTTTGGTAAGAATGTGGGGACGGCCGCCAGGGTGAAGCAGGGACAGGAGGTCATGACCATAATGGTCAACGAGAGGATGGCCGAGAATGCGAAGATCGCCCTAAGGAAGGCCTCCCAGAAGCTTCCCAGCCCCGTGAACATCGTCAGGGTACAGTGAGAAATCGTTTTATCACCCTACCGCTCTAAGGGCGGAGATGGCCAGGAAGAAAAAGGGCCCTCCGAACCCCAAGGACCCCGGGATGACCGACCCCAGGGATGAATATCTGTCACGATTCATCAAGGATACAAAAGGCAAAGACCTGGGCGAATCCGTCGGGGTGGATGGGGACATGCTGATCATGAAGGAGAGAATGGATTTCTACAGGATACCGCTCAAGAGCGTTGCCCTGGTCGATAACCACATCCGGATCAACGGCAGGGTGAACTGGAAGAAAGCCAAAAAGGACGGGGAGAAATGGAGGACCTCCGAACTGGACCCCCTCTACGGCGGAGATGAATGAGATGGACGATTTCAGGAACAAGCTGGTCATCGTTGTGAGAACGGATATCAAACTGAGCCCGGGCAAGATGGCGGTCCAGGTCGCACACGCTGCGGTCACATGCGCACTGGAATCGAAGTCGAAAAAACCCAGATGGTTCAAGGAGTGGTACAACGAGGGGCAGAAGAAGGTCGTTGTCAAGGTAAGGAACAGGGAGGATCTCTTCTTCCTCAAGGAAAAGGCGCGTACCCTGAGCATAACCAATTCCCTGATCAAGGATGCTGGAAAGACCGAGGTAGAACCCGGAACGATCACCTGCCTGGGGATAGGCCCAGGCCCCACCCCCGAGATAGACAAGGTGACGGGGGACCTCACTTTAATGTAGGTGATAAGATGGCCTCCTTCGCCCTTAAAAAGGAAACACGGGTCCTGGGTATCGACGACGGACCTCATGTGAGGGGGTCGGAAAAAACCCTGATCGTAATGACGGTCTACCGCCTCGACGGATACATCGACGGCTTCCTTTCAGGATGGATAGACACCGACGGATCGGATGCCTCTGAGACCATAGGGGATCTGTTGAACAACAGCCGGTTCAAAGACCAGATCAGATGCATCATCTCCGACGGGGGATGTCTGGCCGGCTTCAACGTTCTGGACCTCTCGGACCTTCACGAACGCACCTCCCTGCCGGTCATCACAGCATCCGACGAGCCCCCCGATACGGATTCCGTAAGGCGGGCCCTCTCCTCTTTTCATGATGGCGAGCAGCGGCTAAAACTATTAACCGCCCACAGCCCATATCCCATCTTACTGCCGGACGGGGAGTGCTGGATCAGGTTCGAGGGCATCGGTAGGTCCGATGCGGAGAAGTTGATCCGGAGGGCCACCATCAGGGGACGTACGCCGGAGCCCATAAGGATCTCCCACATGATCGCCAGATCCCTGTCCGACTCGATGGATCGGAGGTTCATTGGATGAAGAACGACATCAGGATCATACTGCTCAGGATCGCCGGGATGGGTGGGATGGAAAGGTATATCGACCTTCGGACGAAGGACCTGGGAGATGAACTGGGGATAAGCCAGCAGTCCGCATCGATCTACCTTCGGGACCTGGAGGATGACGGGTTCATCGAGAGGATAAGAAAAAAGAGCGGGGGCAAGGTCAGGATCACAACCTCTGGCATCGACCTCCTGAGGGGGCTCCATGAGGAGCTCAACGGCCTATTTCACAACAGGAGGGCCATACACCTGAGGGGGCGCATCGACGAAGGGCTGGGTGAAGGGGCCTACTACCTTTCCCAGGAGGGATATATCGAACAGATAATGGAGACGTTCGGTTTCAAACCTTATCCCGGGACGCTCAACATCTCATTGGATGGTGAATTCTCCCCCTCGATCGACCTGCTCAGGCGTGGGCCCGGGATCGAGATCAGGGAGTTCTACTCTGCGGGGAGGACGTTCGGAAGCTGCCTGTGTTATCCCTGCACCGTCGAGGGTCAGGAGGCGGTGATAATGGTTCCGGAGAGGACCATACACAAGAACATCCTTGAGATCATAGCCAACAAAAGGCTCCGGGACCAAATGGAGGACCTCGTTAACATCGAGCTTCAGTTCCCCGCCTATCTGGATGGGCCGTAGAGCTTCTCCTTGAGGAGGTCGCTCATCCTCTTGGTACATATTGACAGGATCCTGTCGACATTGCCCTTCCCATTGAGGCCAGCGGCACCATCGTGTCCGCCGCCCTGGTTTCCGGTCTCCACTCCGATCCCGGACATGAACTCGCCCAGATGGATGCCCATCCCGATAATGTGCGGCTTCGCCCTTGCGCTGATCCTCAGGTCATCCTTCCTGTTCGAGCCGATGAACACCACGTCCGCTCCGCAGATGAGCAGGGACCTTGCAGCAGCCGCCTCGAAGGTCGACACCCTGGATGAGGCCAGGATCTGATCCTTTATCCTGTGATATTTCACCCTCTTTGCAGCCTTTAGCTGTGCGAGCTTCTTGGATACGTCAAAGTAGTTCTCGCCCTCGATGACGGAGAGCACATCCTCCATCGAAACTGCGGAACCGTTCAGGAGAAATGAGCATATGTCCAGATCTGTGGGGTCTGCGAACCTGAACTTGCCCGTATCCGCGATGATACCCGCAATACCCGCAAGGGCCATATCATCGGTCAGCTTGGATCCCGTGAGCATAGCCATCTGCAGGGCGATCTCAACGCAGGCGGACCTGTCGCTGTCCACGTAGACCTCACCGGACCAGTTCTCATTCCTCATGTGATGGTCTATGACCCAGCGCCTGGGCCACCCGGACAGATCCCCGTCGGACACCTGTATTGGAGAGGAGGAATCCAGAACTATCACAAGGTCGTAATCCTTCACGTTGGGATCGATCGCCATCTCCTCCCCAAGGTGTTCCAGCAGATTCCTCCCGGGGGCGGATATCGAATCGTAGGCGCCCATCTCCAGCCAGGGGAAGGCGTATTTCAGGACCAGAGCGGAGGCCACGGCGTCCAGGTCTGCATTGTGATGCGCCAGCGCCAATACCCTGTCGTCCCTTCCCAAAAGTATATCGTTTATGATCTTCCAGAGGAACACCTCATCCATGGCCTGGGGGAGGACCCCCCTGTCGAAAGACCACCCCTGTTCGGAGCGCTCCGGTTTATCCATGCATTCCTTCCCGGCCCTCACTGGAAACCTCTGAGGGCCTCGTTGAGCTCGGAGCCAAGCGACTCGTACGTCTGCTTGATCTGGGTCTCCTGTTTCTCCATGGAGGATACCCTGACCGCCATCGTCTCCGCCTCCTCCTCGAGGTCCTTTCTCAAAGCATCGATATCATCCACCTTGAGGAGCAGGCCCCCCACCTGACGGAACACATCACTGCCCTTGTGGCCCTTAAGGGCCTCGATGGACATCGCAACCTCCCTCTTCCTGGCCTCCATCTCACCTTTTTGTGAGATGACCATCTGAAGCTGCTGTTTCATCTGTTCGAACTGCGCCAACTTTTCCTGGAGATCCTGAGGGATGTTCGGCATTGCCATGGTATCACCCGCTGATGGGCCCAGATAAGGGGGCCCGTATAATAGGCTTTTGGACCTCACTGCGATTCAGCCTAACTTTAACATATGAGTACAGATTAGTGTCAAAGTGAGGCTTCTCCCAACATTGACCGGCTCAGATCAGATTATATATGTCAATGTTGTGATTCAGCCTAACTTCTACATACAATTACAAATAAGTCCCAAAGTGAGGCCTCTCCCAACTTCGACAGGCTCAGATCATATTAGATCTGTCAAAGTTGGGATGCAGCCCTGACCGCCACTGTAAGAAGGCCAAGATAGGAGTTCAGCATGGCCCGGAGCGTGGAGAGATCGTCCGCTGTCAGCTCCAGTCTCAAAACATCTCCATCAAGTAGATCGACCCTTACCTCGCCTCCCGAGGGAGCTGATAGTGATTCGAGCCTGATGGCTTCGAGTACCGGAAGTGCAGAAAAACCGTCTGTTGTCATCTCGAGAACGATTGAGCCCTTCATCTGGACCCACGATCCTATCTGGCCTTGATGACCTTCTTTCTGTTGGGGCGCTCCTTGTAGAATATCTTGTATCCACATTTGGAGCACTGGATACCTATGGGACTGAACTCCGTGATCAGCTTCTCACCGCATCTTCCACAATTGTACATATTACAACCGTCCCAACCTGTTCTCGATGGCCTTGAACTTGCCGGTCCTGGGGGCAAAGGCGCCGCCTGCATACTTGAGTGAGCAGGACCTACACTCCCAGATCCCCGCGGAAACCCTCTTCACGTTCTCCTTGCAGCATCTGGGGCAGGCGTACTTTTTGGTTTTGGAGGTATCGAGAGAACGTATCTGTTTCTTGACGCTCAAACCGTAGCGTGGGCCGAATTTGCCCGAACTGCCTACCTTTTTCGTCCTTCTGCTCATGATCGACCCTCTAGTGAATCGCGTTGTTCCCACTACTGGGAGGTCCCCTACAACGACATTCATTATTTATAGCTTGCGCACGGGAAGCCCCCCATATCAACGAAGTGAACCCCTCACGACCTCCGCCGAGGACATGGCCAACCTGTATGCCCTCTTCACCTCTTCGGGAGTGAAATGCCCGCATCCTCCAAGCTGCAGGGCCCGGACCCATCCACGGGAGTCTAGGCTCATCGTTATCCTGCCGTCGCTCACACCCTCCTCCTCAGCGGTGGGGTCAAGTATCAGTTCCCCTGCGACCTTGGCGAATGTGAGGGTTACTGGCATCTCTCCCAGTGGAACCGGCACATCCTCTCCCATGCCGAAACGGGAATTTGGAAACGCCATTCCCTTCATGGAAAGAGCGATGCCAAGCGTGCTGGCATCGAACAGGTTCCCGTCGTGATCGAGTACATGGATATCCAGGTAGAGCCCCCATACTCGCTCACCCGGAGATATGCACAGGCCCTTCATATCGATCATCCCGGAGTGCCTTATCCCCCTGTCCACGACCCTTGCTATCTCGGTGGCCTCCACGGCCATATCCCCGTCAAAAGAAGGGGAGGCGATGGGAAGAAGCTGAAGGGCGGTGTGTATAACGCCCTCGTCAGGATGATCCGGATAGGGGCCCGTGGGCATCAACTTCACGCCTACGACCAGCTCGGTTCCACCGAGCCTGACCCTTGCGGAGCCGTCCGCCTGTGCGATAACACCAGTCTCCACGGTGAAAGGGCGCATCTGGCCGAGGGACCTGCCGTCCGTCCTCTTCCCCGTACCTATGAGGTCCCGAACCACCAGCGACCTCATTATCGTCTCAGGGTCCCGGCTCATTCCATCACCTCCTCCCGCCATATCGGAGGAACCTCTTCATCATCCATGATAATTGTATCCGTACCGCCATAACCGGAGAATGGGGGCTTCTCGATCCTGGATACCCCATCCTGACAGTATCTCATCAAAAGCGCATCCCTCTGTAACGCGTGGATGCGCCTGCACGCCTCCACCCCCAGGTCCAGCGCCGACCCGAACTGGTCGGGGCCCAACGCACCATCCATCTGGAGAAGTACTATCTCCCCGGATGAGGGAAGGATGCCTATTGGCATGTCCCCGTCACCGAAGTTATCCTCATCTCTGGAGGGGTCCAGGACGACCCTCCCATCCACCACACCAACGGCGCAGGCGGATACCAGGTCCCTCATCTGAAGGCCCGCATCCGCAAGGGCGACGGAGGCGGCGGTGAGAGCCGCGCATCTCGTACCGGCATCGGCCTCGAGGACCTCCACGTTGACATCTATCACGGTCCTGGGGAAGCGTTCGACCAGAACGGCATTGGTCAGTGCCTCCGACAGCACCTTGGATATCTCCAGGGATCTACGGTCCCTCCCTGGTCTCTTCCGGTCGGAGACTGAAAATGGGGCCATATTGTATGTGCACCTCACCAGGGCCCTATCGGGCCTGAGACCCTCCTGCCGGGCGGGTTTTCTGGGCCCGTAAACGCCGACCATGATCTTGTTCTTCCCCCATTCTATGTAGGCGGATCCGTGGGCGTTGTTCAGCACGCCGGCGTGCAGCCTGATCGGCCTGATCTCATCATCCGATCTTCCATCCGTCCGACCCTGGTTTGCTCCTTTTGCGGCCATATCGTATCACCCTCTCTCTTCCTCGCCCAGTATCCCGAGTATGTGTTCCGACACTCCCCCCATGTGTGGACGCTCATCGACCGCATCCAGAACACGACGTACCATCTCGATCCCGGCGTCCTCGCCGTCTACCCAGATCCATCCGTTCTTGCCGATGAAGATGCGACACCCGGTCCTCCTCTTGACCGCTGCGATCAGGGAGCCGTTCCTTCCTATGAGTCTTGGGACCTGGGATGGCCTGATGCCCATGACCTGGCCGGACCTCAGCTTCCGAAGACCAGGCCCCTTCATGGTCAGGTCCGCCCTTCCCATATCGTCGACCTCCATGACCTTGAGATAGGCGACATCGCCCACGTTCATGTATTCCCCTGTCCTTCCGAAATCCACAGACCAGGGGGTATCGCTGGAATGAAGCCGGGCACCCTGTGGTGTGTTGATATCAAAGAACCACCTGGAGGGGGTATGGTCTTTTACTATCCCTATTAAAAAATCCCCCTTTCCCGGCCGGTACCGGCCCTTCATGGGAATGACATGGACGGATCGTTCGGATCGGATAAGAAGTCCCATCTGCGTGGCGATCAGATACCTTTCCCCTTTCATCACTCCGTTTCCTGCCCTTATCGACCCCGTCCTTCCTATCCTGTCACCGGGCAGCACGAGGTTCCCGCTGGACCTCTCATTGGCGACATCATTATCCTGAGCACTCATTATCATCCCTACTCTCTTCGGACCGTCCGGGGCCGGATCTCCCCGGATCATCGATCCTTCTTTCGATCGTCGTTCAGCAGTTTGGTCTCGGCCTCGCCGTGGGTTCTGGAGTTCAACATATCGAAGAACTCCATCTGCATCCCTGCGGGTATCTCAACTATGCAGATCCACTCGCCCGTGGATGCCCACTCCTCCCTCAGGACCTTGCCGAAACCCCTGACCTCCCCCACAAGCTTTCCGTAATGAGCGGACGGAACCTTCAAGGCGATCTGCGACATCTCCATCCGGATGGGAAGTATCTTCCGAAGCGCTTTCAGGGCCTCGTTCACCTGGATCTCGGCCGTCTTGAACGGATCGACATTGAACCGGATCTCGTCCAGTGCCAGCTCGATTCGGGTCGGGGGGTGAGGGGTCCTCGTCACCGGGTTAATACAGTTCCTCGTGATGATGGTCACGATCTGTTTCCTCTTCTCCTCCTGCATCCTCTTTCTCTGTTCGGTGGTGAGCTGTATCTCGCCCTTTTCGATAATTATTGTGGCGACCTCGATAACATCCGATGTGGAGAAGGATTTTGTAAGCAGTTCGGATGATGCCCGATCCCCTTTATGTGCGTCCTTGAAGATCTCCTCGACCGCGAGGACATCGGCGATAAGGGCCATCTCGTCCCCTTCCCTCATCTTCTGGGCGAGGTCAGGGTCCACCAGTATCTCAAACCTCTCGCCGTGACGTTCGAGCCTGGCTATCACCGCATCATCCAGGGAAACCATCTTTTTACCTCATGTCCACATTACTTGTTATGTTCCTTCACGTACTTGATGACCTTTTTCACATCCATCTTGTCGAAGGGCTGGTTCTTCTTCACCACCCCTATCTCTATTGCCATTGTGTTCAGGTTGTTCTCATCGGTTGCCGCCAGAAGCGCGCTCAGCCCGAGGTTGATCGTTTGGTCCATGGACATGTTGCCCTTGTACTTCTCCTCGAAGATCTCCATGACCGTCGACCTGCCCGACCCGATGGACCCTGCCTTGTAGGACATCATTGCGCCGGAGGGATCTGTCTCGTAGAGATGGACCCCTTTTTCATCGACACCCGCGATGAGAAGGGCCGTCCCGAAGGGTCTGACTCCGCCGTACTGCGTGTAGTTCTGTTTGAAGTCACAGATCTTCTTCACAAGGACGTCCACAGGGATCCTCTCGTTATATGTTATCTTGTTGATCTGCGATTCTATCCTGGCCCTGTCGACCAGGACCCTTGCATCCGCGACGAGGCCGCTCGTGGCGCATCCTATGTACTCATCGATCTTGAATATCTTCTCGATGGAACTTGGAACGATGAGGGGGCTTGTGATCCTCTTGTCGATGATCAGGATCGCCCCATCCCTGTACTTCAGGCCCACAGTTGTGGTCCCGCGTTTAACTGCCTCCCTTGCGTACTCCACCTGGAACAGCCGTCCGTCCGGTGAGAATACCGTTATCGCCCTGTCGTATGCCATATTTCCCGGTTGCATTTCGATCCCTCTTTGCCTCCTTGAAATCGTGGGAGGAGATCAGATCATCCAGATCGGATTCGAGAGATGAAACCGGCAACCCGTTATATAGTTATTGGGGTTGTATCCGAACGCCCCTCAACCCTCCCGGTCCCTATGATAGTGCTTCTCCTTTCGTACATCCTCGGGGATATATTTGTTGAAGGCCTTTCGGATCGTCCCAGACACCCCCAATATCTCGATCCTCAAACCACCTCTTTCCCTCTCCTTTCTGTCGATATCCTCCAGAATGGAGATCAGATCCGCCAGACCCAGATGGCCTGTCTTGACGATCGACCATCCCTCGTGAAAGTACGAGAGCCACGGCTTGATCCGGTCGAAGGCCTCACGGTCGAGCTCCCTCGTCCTTTCCCTGATGAGCTTGATCATCAACCCTTTGCCCACTGGAGTTTCCGAATGGATCCTCAGGGCGATGTACCTCCTTCGGGAGAGACGGACCATGATGACACAAACAGGGTGTCCGATATAATCGTTTTGGAGGAGATGCCCCCATACCCCCCGATCCTACCAGATAGGACACATTTCACAAACTTTAATAGATTGAATGGGCATTGATTATATACGACCATTACATTTGGGCGAACACCGCCATACGTACGAGGTTATCACATGGGGCCCCATCCGGATAGAATGAGATTCTCATCTGCCCTGCTCACAATGGGCATGATCGTAGTGCTCCTGCCGATGGTCCTCCTCCTTCTACCGGAAGAAGCCTCCGCCCAGAACGAACCCATACTCCCGAACCAGCTGGATGAGTCCGTAATGAACTTGAGGGAAGGGATGTCCATGTCCCCGGAGGGACTGGACCTAAGATCGGACCCCCAGGCCATCATCATCCCCAACGGATACCGGGCAACCGGCCTTTTCGGGTACGGGATAATAACGAAGATCGGGAGGACAGAATGGGTCGAGGTCGGCTCATGGCATACCCTACCGCTGAGGGAGAGGCTCTACCTTGGAGGGATGGCGGAGTTCACAATATATGCCTACAACGAGGAGCAGTCGGTGAATTGTGATATCGAGTTCAGCATAGCGCGGGCAAACGAGGCGCAGCCTCTGGCCTCCGTCGTGACGTCGGAGAGGATCGCAAAGGGAACCGACAGGACACCCATAACCGAGAATCTTATGTTTCCCGCCGGGAACGAAACAACGATCGAGGCGGGATCCGAGATGGTGTTCCGTATCAAGGCGAGATGTAACGGCGGGGCCGTGATGAGCTACGGAAACAGCGATTATCCCTCCGGATTCTCCTTCTTCTCCAACGCTCTGAGCATACATGCCCTGTACATGGACCGTGAGAGTGTCACCATGGAGTACAAGGATGCCTTCATGGTCAACTACGCAAGGATAAATACAGTCCTTACCGTGGATCGGGAAGAGATCCAGAACATGCACCTGGACACACAGATTAACAGTCTCAACAACACAAGGGAGATGATATGGCACCACGAGAGCGGATACGGGGACCATGAGGTCATCGCCTCCATCTCCTACGACCTGACCGGTGTCAGGAACGTCTCACTCGTTCAGACCATATCCCTGACCAAGCCGATCGTCGACGACCTCCAGAAGGTTCTCAACGCTTTCTGGGGAAATCTGAATTGGATAATATTCATCATTATCGTCATCGCTGCGATCGTATTATACAGCAAGCACAGGAAGAATAAATGGAAAAGGCGTTTCAAGACGCTGGACCCTTCATCCGCATCCCTTTCCAGACATAAGAAGAAGAAGTTGTGGAAACGGATGAAGAATAATAGAAGGCGTGCAAACAAGGTTCATAGGATGCAGACAAAGGAGAGGGAGGAGAAGGAACACGAGGATGATGGTTTCTCCATCTTCAAGAAGAAAAGACGGGTGCCCATGCCGGGAAAGCCGTCTGTTGCGGACATCGATGATAGCGTATTCGATGACATCGAATTCGATTGATCGGCTCAGAACTGGAACAGCGTCGCCTGCGAAGATGAGCTCTCCTCATCGTCATTATCCTCAAGGTCACCACCTTGAGGGTTAGACGAAACGTGATCGTTTTCAGCTTCGGAATCCTCCGCCCCGGCCTCATCATCATAGAATTCAGAAAGGCCCCCTGCAGTGGATAGGTCAATGGGGGATGTGTGAGCCTTCCTTATCTCCTCGGCCTCCTTAATAACGGACCTCAGATCCTTCTCCGAAAGCCTTCCATCCGCGAGGTATTTCAGATGTTTAAGCGACAGGCCGGCATCGGCTACCAGATACGCCGCCAGCTCCCTGTCCTGAACGATCATCTCACGGTATCTGAAGATCGCATCGTCCTTGATGCTCCTTGCCGAGGTGTGGTTGAGCCTGCCAAGAAGCATCGAGAGCTCCTTCAGGTTGGCCCTTGATTCTTTCGTCCTGGCCATCGCCTTCAGGTAATTGGGGAAGCGATAAGGGGAGTATCCGGACCTCTTGTGCCTTCTCGCCAGACCCACGGATGCCATCATATCGTTCGCGTAACCCCATAGCTTGTAGTTCTGCCTCCTTCTCACCCTGCCCAGATACACGTCCGCCCGGGAGAGTAGCTCCATCCCGTACTCGAGGTCCTCCGGATGCGTGAGTTCGGTATGAACGTTCTCCCCGATCCAGAGCAGTAGCTGGTCCGGGGTGAGGTCCGAGGAGAGCAGGGCGTCCCTGGATCCCTTCAGTGATCTGAAATGGAACACCCTCTCCATCACCTTGAATATGTTCTCCTTTGTATCCCGAAAACCAAGAGAGGATATGTCCGATCCCACGATCCTTCTCCTTCCCGCACATAACATCTGCAGGTCGCCGACAGCAGAGCGGAGGTCGCCCTCCGCCCTGTCTGCAAGGCCCCTCAGGACCATATCATCATATCCCACACCCTCCAGGGCGCAGATCTGCGCCAGCCTCTTTGCCACGGAAACGGCGGTTAGTCTACGGAACTTGAGTGTCATACATAGGCCTTTGAGCGCTGATCCGGACCCTTTTGTAAGGCCGTACAGGTCGTTCACGATCAGTATCACGGGATGGCGGGTCATCCTGACCAGCTCCACGATCGCCTGCTTTCCCCCCCTGTCCGACATGTCAAGTTCCCCGCTCCTTGCAGAACCCTCATGGAGGTTATCAGCCTCATCCAGGATGAAAAGCTTCATCTTGGGTTCCGACCCCACCTCGAAACCGTCCACATCCGTGATATCCCGTGACTGAGAGCCTCTCGAGATCAACGATCTGATGGCCTCGACATTCCTCGCATCGGAGGCGTTCAGCTCGGAAACGTCCCATCCCAGCTCCACCGCGAGTGCAAGTGCGGCGCTCGTCTTCCCCACTCCCGGGTCCCCATCAAGTATCAGGCCCTTTCTATCAGGGATCCGGTTCAGGGACCACTTCCCCGCCCATTCACGCATCTCCGATATCGCCTTGCCCTGCCCTACGATCTCATTCAGTCCCTTCGGCCTGTGTTTCTCTATCCATTCAAGGTCCTTGGGAGGGGGGGAATCAACCATCCCGAGGGGATTGGCAGGGCCCTACTAAACCCTTTCCCAAAGGGGCCTTGGCCGAATGTAAAAGGGCTCACTTCCACAACGACATCATAATGTTCTTCGGTGATAGCCAATGGATAGAATATATATAGACGCTGCTCGGTTCGTATCTCAGCTCAACTGCGATTACGGATCGGACAAAGGTGAGATGGTAGATGAAGAAGGATAAGAACGGATCGGAAAGGGTGCAGAACCCCAATGGAGAGCGGATCGAAAAGAGGGATTCCGAACCGGGGGCCATCAGCAAGGAGGTCAAACCCTCCGGCCAGGACCTGGACCTCAAGGCGATGGAGCTCAGCTATGAGCTGGTGGAGACGTCCAACGCCATAATAATCGGACTGGACATCAACGGCAACATCACGATATTCAACAAGGGAGCCGAGAGGGCCCTGGGGTATAAAAAAGAGTCGATAGAGGGAACATCGTGGTTCGAATACATAATCGATAACAACGCCGAGAGGGGGATCCTTGAGGTGTTCCAGTGGACCATCGGCAACGGATCCAAGACCCAGTACGAGAACAGGGTACGCTCCAACTCGGGCAGGGTGATAACCGTTTCATGGGAGAACACGGTCATTTTCGACCACTCGGGAAATCTCAAGCTGATACTGATGGTCGGGCAGGACATCACCAAGATGAAGAGGCTCGAGGAGAACCTCAGGGTCCAGAGCGAGAGGCTTATGGCCGCTCTGGACGAGATCGCCTTGTATAACGATCTGATGGTACACAACATCAACAACGCCAATACGGGCATCATGGGATATCTCGAGCTGATCAAGCTGCCCGATGCGCCATTGGAGAAGAGAATGGAGTTCGTGGACCGCGCCCTGAGCGAGGTGAGAAAATCCTCTTCCATCATCAGCGATGTGAAGATCATGTCCTTATCGCAGACCGAGAAGGAAGGCGAGGCCGTGGACCTCTCCGATTCCATTGAAAAAGCCATAACGATACTGGAAAGGAGATATCCCGGGAACGGCCGGTCCATCAGGCGGGAGGATACGGACATGCACGTTATCGCGGATGACCTCCTTGTGGAGGGCCTGATCCGCATCCTCGAGGATGCCATCAACAGATGCGGGGAGAAGGAGCTGTTGATAGATATCAGGATAGGAAGGGACCCATCCCTCTCACATCTGGTCTCCGGTGCGATCCACATCAGGATCATCGATAACGGGAAGCCCCTCCCCAGGGAGCAGCTGGAGACGCCCCTGAATAAACCACCAAGGTGGGTGGATAAAACGATGGGGCTGGGACACTATCTTGTGGGTAAGATAATCGAGAGGTACGGTGGGTTCATCTGGCTCGAAAGCGGAAAGGATGAGGGCGGACTTGAAACCCATATACTTCTCAAGGAAGCGGTTTGATCAATCCGCCACCACGTACAGGACCCCGGCCTTGTAGTGTATCCAGACGTTGTCCTTGATCTTCCTGGTGAGTTCCGATAGGGCCTTGTACACGTTCTCGTCGGTGGTCCCCAACCGTTTCGCCGCATCCGCGGTCACCCAGGGCTCGCTACCGTAATCGCCGTCCCTGATGAATTCGTATAGTTTCCTCTCGAAAGCGGTAAGATCTTTCATGGCCATGTGCTCACCACCGCCTATCGATCAGGTGGCTCATCTCCAGCCGGTTCGACCGACCCCGCCGTCTCCCCACTTCTTCTTGACCACCCTGAGCTTTCTCCTCTTTCCATCCGCGGATATGGAGGGTATCTCAAGCTGGTCCTTCTTCTTGATCCTTCCGGGGAAGTACTTCAGAAGTACAACCCTGGAGACGGACTGGATCCACCTGTACGGGACACCCACGCTCGCCCCCTCTTCCACAAGGTCCTCGTTCGTCTCCGTGACGATCAGCTCGTAGACCTCACCGTTATCCAGATCTACAACCGCATCCTCGATGATCCCAAGGGAGATCCCCTTGTCCGTGATGACCTCCAGCCCCTGAAGGTTAGTGACCTCTGTCAGCATATCTTATCCCTCACCTGCATATATCGGAGCCGTTATAATAAATGTATACCCATGGCCCCCCGTACATGGGTTAAATGGTACTTCTCCACTTTAATACTTTTTAATATCATGAATGGAAGAAGTTGGATAGAATGAACTCATGATACGGGAGCCTGATATCGGATATCATGTTCCTGACGGATCCTATGTCATAGGGCACCTGAACCCTCTCCACCTCGAGATCACCGGTAACGACCACGAATGACGCCCTCCCTCCGTTCTCTGCTCCCACTGCCCCGGGATTGACATACAGCCTACCCGAGGTGCCCCTCAGCATAAGATAGGAATGCGTATGTCCGAAGAAGAGCGCGTCCCCCTCAACATCGGAATAGAAACCGTCCAGGACCTCGTCTGTCGGTGAGGGGAAATACGGCACGCGGGATCCGCAGTCCAATGGGTGCCTGTGCATCATCACCGCCCTGCCCAAGGGCGTTTCCATGGATATTGCCATGGGCAGATCCCTCAGGAAACCCACCTGATCTCCGGAAAGCTGTGACCTCACCCAGTCGTGATGAGGGCGGCGGGGGACGATCTCCGTGGGTCCGAGCTCGGTGCCGTGGACCGTGTTGTGGTCGTGGTTTCCCATGACGCATTGAAACCTCCCGTCGCCCATTACGAGGTCCAGCACCTCGGATGGCTGGGGCCCGATGCCGACCAGATCACCCAGTACGAAGATACGATCGATGTCCTCAAGTGGCGCCAGGACCGCCTCCAGCGCATTGAGGTTTCCGTGCACGTCGGAGAGGACCGCAAAGGGTTCCATACATACCCGAGGGAGGGGCTGTGCCATCAATCTTTTGGAGGAGGTCCCTCGTGATCGGGGCCATCCCTCGGGGCCCTCCTGACGGGAGAGAAATCCCTCCCCTTGACCATGATGTCCTCCCCCTTCACGACCCTGCGGAAGGGGCGAGCCCGGATCCCCCTTCCCTGAATGGCCCCTCCTCTCTTATCCAGCTCACGATCGATACGCTCATCCTCGATATCTCCCGATCTCTTGATGCGGAACCATAGTACGGCACCTGTTGTGCCTATCACGATCAGGACCGATAGGGCCATGCCGATGAAACCTCCGAGGCTCAGACCCTCAACATCGATATCCTTCGAGTATGTTGACCCGTCCCCATCTCCGTCCCTGACCGTCAGCTTGACGCTGTAGGTGCCGCCCCAGGTATAGGTGTGCACTACGGTCGGATCCTCCGTCTCCACCTTCTCGCCGTCGTCGAACTCCCACATGTAGGAAAGGCCCTCCATGTCCCAGCTGTCGTCGACGGCCTCGGCGATGAAGGTGACCTTTCTTCCGTCACGATCATGGGTGAAATAACCGCTGGGCGGATCGTTCACCACGTTGACGTTGATGGAGGCGTGACCTATGCCGCCGTGACCATCGGTGACGGTGAGGTTGATGGACCGGAGGCCGGCCGTCCTGAAGGTGTGATGCACCCAGGGCCCAGGATACTGGTAGGACATTCCGTCGGTCACATTCCAGACGTATTCAATGATATCCCCTTTATCGGAATCGCTTGACAGGGCGCCGGATACGTACACCTCATCTCCCTCATGAACAATCAGGGTCACCCTGGAAGGGCCGGTATAGGACGGGGGCCCCTGATTGACCGTGATCGCGTCCCTGTCGATAAGCGCTACAGGGTCCGAATTCAGCACCACCACGGTCTCCTCCCACACCGCCGACAGGCCGAATGAGTTGGTCACCGTGAGGACCACGTGGTATGCCCCGCCCCGGTCGTACTTGTGGGACACGATATCGCCTCCCGCCATGATCCTGCCGTCTCCGAAATCCCAGAGAAGGGATATCTCATCCCCATCCGGGTCCTCCCCCATGTAGTGAAATACCACATCCTCCGATGCGTGGACCTCCTTCGACGATATGCCCATCTGCATCGTGGGAGGGCGGTCGGCCCTTATGGACATGATCACGATCGACTCGCCCCCTTCGGAATCAATGGCCTTCAGGGTTATCGTGTACAATCCGCTCTCGTGGAAGGTGTGGACAAAGGTGGGATCCGACCCCTCGGAGAAGCTCCCGTCGTTCACCATCATCGAGTAGGATACGATCTCCCCATCGGGATCGTATGACGAGCCCAATGTTATCCTGAGGGGCTCGTCGACCTCGATGACAGCTACATCCGGGTCCAGTTCGTAAACTATGACGGGCTCGATGTTCCGGGAGAGGTAGGAGAGGACCATCTGCGAAAGGTCGCGGTTGGCCTCCCTGCCCATTACGCTGTCGTCCAGCAGGTGCGGGACGGAGGCCACGACCCTTCCCTTCCCATGGGCGGCGGTGACCATCGCACATTGGGAACCGGCCGTATAGTAGACCGCATTCCCCCCCTCTGACACCTCCAGGGATCCCTGGAAGGTCGCGGAGATCCACGGCAGGGTCCCCACCAGGTCCGAGGATGGGTTCCGGATGAGGAGATCGCTCACCTCCCCGTCCTCCGTTGTGGAAATGCCCAGCGGTTCCAGCAGGTCCCTCACCACCGCGACCTGGTTGATATCCCCCGGGTCCACGATAATGAACAGCTCCCCGCCCTGTTGTGAGAAAACGAGTATCTCCTCCCTCTCCTCATCCGTGAACGGCCGCTGAGGTTCGAAGAGCAGGTAACACTTGTAGGATCGAAGGGTGCCGCTGGCCACCGGCCCCATCATCTCCCTGAGATTGGTCCCGGAGCCGTTCCACAGCCTCAGCAGATCATCGAAACCTCCAAGTTCCGAATGGTAACCATCCACGTAGAAGCTCTCCTCGGCCCCGAAAACCGCGGTCCACACCCCCTCTTCCGGGTGGATCGCCGAGTTCCCCAGAACATCCGTTGTTGAGATACGATATTCGAAGGTTCCCCCGGGTTCGATATCGGTGGGGTACGCCCTGACCCGGATCCAGCCGGTAAATGGGTCCGTCTCGATGATATTCAACGGGATCCGATACCAGCTCGTCCTGCCCTCCTCACGATACTCCAGTGTGCACACCGATGTGTCCACGCCTGTATCGTCCCTGATCCTGAAGTTCAGACCGCCCTCCGGCCCGAACGGGTCGTACACGGACCTCTGTCGGTGCCAGGCCTCAGGGGGTACTATCTCCCCGTCGAACCTCACCGTGGAAAAACCGTCAGGTGGAAAGGTGATCGTTGAGCCCCATATGGTGGTTACGATGTACCGGTACTCCAATTCCGTCGCACCGCCTATCGCCCTCGCACCCTGAAATCTCCCACCGTCGGAAACCAGGTCCACGAAGAACGTATCCCCGCCTATAACGACCTCGGCCCGGACGCTCGAGATGTTCCCGGGGGTTTCACTGGTCAGCAGAAGATCGATCTCGCTCGGTGCGGTATCGGACCAGTTCAGGCCGTGGGCCTTAAGGTCAACGGAATTCGTGGATCGGACCACGAAATCGTCCCAGCAGGTCCCCTTGGAGGACCCCAGGCCCCCGTATCTGCTGTCGAAGAAATCCCCCCTGCCGGGCAGATATATGCCGAAATATATGGCATCTCCGGAGTGGACCCCTCCCCCCAGGGAGTGGATGATCACACCCTCCAATCCGGCCGCCGCCTTCTCGGCGCTCTCCCGGACCCTCTCATCCACGCCCTGCCATCTGGACAGGACCTGCATGAAATGGTAGATGTCACGGTAGTTCTGGTTATTGGGCGTCATGTCCGTTATGGTTCGGATCGACCTGTAGGTCTGAGAATCGTCGTAGGCGGTGTAGAACAGCTGCCGTGCCAGCTCCTCGAAATGGGGAAGGAAGGCCTCCCTGAACGCCTGCAGGTCCATCCCCGCCAGGGTCCATCTGTTCAACCCGTCCAGATCGTACTCCTCCCCGTAGATCTCCACGACCTCCGCAATGGATTCGGCCAGGGCCATTGAGCTGTTAACCATGATAGGTATCACCAGGTCGTATCTGGCCCCGTTCGCCGGTATCTCGTCGAATGATCCCACCATGTACCGTGCGTGGTCCATCACCTCATATGCG
>JAUVLN010000028.1 GCA_030600725.1 Thermoplasmatota archaeon
GCTAACAAGAATAAATAAAAGAGCCGGAAAAATCCCCGATTTTTCCAGGGCCAGACAATTAAGAGCTAATCGATTTCTAACCCTAATTGGCTGATATATTCGGATCGATGGCCCACTATTCCGGATCGTCGGGGCGGGAAAAGTTCTTTTAATCAATCACTCATCCCAATGTTCAGGGGAGATCATGAACAGGTCCCGGATGTTGGAGGTCATTGTAGCCATTCTGAATAAAGCGGGCTTCACCACTTCCAGAACGGTTCAGCCAGGCAAGAACGTCTTCGACCTGATCAGCAGGCGGGATGAGGATCTCCTTCTGCTGAAGGCCCTCACTTCATCAGACGGGATCGACAGGCCCGGGTCGAACGAGTTGAAGGTTCTGGGGACAACGCTCTCCGCAGCACCTGTCCTCATCATCCCCTCCTCCAAGAACGGGCAGTATCAGGATGGGGTCCTATATCTGAGATATGGCATCACCCTGATCACCCTGGGAACCTTCTATCAGTATCTTGCCGAGGAGGTCCCCCCTCTGGTCTTCTTCACACATGGCGGACACTGTGTGGCCATAAACGGGGACCTGATGAGGTTCCGCAGGGAAAGCCTGGATCTGTCCCTGGGTGCCATGGCGGGGATCGCGGGTGTATCCCGTAAGGCGATCCAGATGTACGAGGGGGGCATGGGATGCGATATCGATGTGGCCATAAGATTGGAACGCGCCCTCGGAGTTGCCCTCATAAGACCTCTTGATCCTTTCAGGTGTTCCACATCTCTCCAGCAGATAAGGGATCGTCTCGATCTCCTCGACGGGAACAAACGGGAGATACTTGAACACCTGAAAGCCCTGGGTATGGAGGTGATACCCACGATATCATGCCCCTTTGATGCTCTCGCAAGGAAGGAGTCATCGCTTCTCCTGACATCGGTGGGCTTGGGGCCTGATCTCAGTGGACGGGGAAAGGCACTTTCCGATATCTCAAGGGTAACGGGCAGGGAATCCGTTCTGCTCATCCGTGGATCTCCCAGAAAGTTGAACATCGAGGGGACCCCGGTACTGGGAGTGAAGGAGTTGAAGCGATATCCCGATCTGGAGAAGGTCCTTGAACTGATCAGGGAAAGGGCTTGATCTTTGGGCGACCTTTCCCTTGGAGAATTATCAATTTGCCGAATTCCTCCGAATCGTTTATATAAAATTATATGATTTATCCGGATGAGTGCGCAAAGGAAAAAAGTGCGTTGCGTTACGGCTGAGCCCGGAGGGGTGGAGGCCAGATCGGGGGGGCATTAACTTGCTGCAAAACAGGAGCCCCCCCGATTTTTACACGACCATCTTTGTTATCACATCCATTTTCATAAAGTAGATATAGGGAATCTCTATCCTGTCACCCGGGGTGCCATCATGGGGACAGATGGCGATTTGAAAACGATGGGTCGTCCGGTCATCAGGAGGATACTATTCGATTACCTCCTGATGACATTGGGAGGTATGATAATGGCCCTGGCCCTCATCTGGTTTCTCGATCCTTACAAGGTTTCAGCCGGGGGCGTATCCGGTCTAGCTATCGCATTTGGACATCTGACGGGCCTTCCCCTGGGCGTCCTGATGCTTATTATGAATGTCCCGCTCTTCATCATTGGTGTGAGGATGCTGGGAAGGCGCTTCGGCATCAGGACACTCTACGGTTTCATGATATTCTCGGTAATGGTGGACCTGATCGACAGGGTTCTCTACGACAGGGTCCTCGATACAAGCAGCTATCTCCTCAGCGACCCTTAAAGGGTAAACGTTCTGAAGGACCTCGATCCTCTTCTCGCGGCGATCTTTGGAGGCGTGCTTCTCGGTTTCGGTCTGGGGCTTGTCTTCAGGGCCCAGGGGTCAACGGGAGGGTCGGATATCGTCGCTCAGGTGGCGGTAAAGTATCGGATCATGACCGCGGGGCAGGCCTTCATGGCCTTCGACCTTCTGGTGATCACCGTCGCGGCGGTGGTGTTCGGCGGTGTTGAGTATGCGCTGATCGGCTTTGTCGCCCTGTTCGTCTCATCGAAAACCCTTGATGTGGTTGTGGAAGGCCTGGGGAACACAAAAGGCCTCTATATCATCTCTGATAGATGGGACCCCATCACCGGCAGGATAATCGAGGAGATCGGCAGGGGGGTCACGATATTGCACGGTAAAGGCGGGTATACGGGAAAAGAGAGGAAGGTCCTTTTTTGTGTGGTGACCAGGAGGTCAATATACAAGGTCAGGCAGATAGTATTGGAGGAGGACCCTGATGCGTTCATGGTCATCGCAGACCTGCACGAGGTGTACGGCATGGGGTTCAAACCTCAAAAGGAGGTCGAGACCCCTATCTGATCTGTGATCCGTCTTCGAACAAAAACAATTTAAGCTAATATGCCTGTCACTTCATCCAGATATGAAATTGGAAGTCAGGGAGAGGCCCCACGATCTATATGCCATGATGGTTCTTTCGACCTTGCTTGTCATAGTTATAGTGTTGATACCGGATGTGGGGCCACTGAGGGTCATACTGGGGCTTCCCTTCATCCTGTTCTTCCCCGGATATGCCCTCATCAGCGCGCTCTATCCGGAGAGGCCCATATCCATTGAATCGGATGACCCCTCCAGGTCAAAGGAGGATGATCCTGAAGATGAGGTCAAGGAGAAGAAGGGGCTTGACGGACTTGAGAGGATCGCCCTGGCCCTTGGGCTTTCCATAGCCATCACCCCCCTTCTGGGCCTGATACTCAATTACACATACGAATGGGATCCGGATCATCTGGGGATCCGACTCGTTCCGATACTGGTCACCCAGTACGGTTTCATCATTATCACATCCATTGTGGCGATAAGGAGAAGGGGCAACCTTCCATTGGAGGATAGGTTCGAGATAGTGATCGACATAGAGATGCCCGGGGATTATTCGACCGCCGATAAGGTCCTGACGGTAGGGATCGTCATCATGATGGTCCTCTCGGTTGGAATGCTCGTGTATATCATCGTGGTTCCCAGGGAGGGGGAGGCCTTCACGGAATTCTACGTTCTGGGGTCGGGTGGGATGGCGGATGATTATCCCAGGAATCTCCTTGTGGGCGAGTCTAGATCAATATTCATAGGCGTGGGCAATCACGAACACCGGGCGATGAACTTCACGATAGTCCTTTCCATTGATCCAACTGCCGAAAACGTAACGGTCCCCTCACTGGATGATCTCACCCTGTCAACGACCTATCGGCCCAGTTTGGCCGTCCAGGTCAAGGATGGAAGCACCCTCGAGATACCCTGTAACTTCTCCATAGATCAACCCGGGTCATACAAGCTTCAACTTCTACTCTACCGGGGTGAACGAATATACCGGGATCTTCACCTCTGGGTAAGGGTATTTTCGGAAAATGATCTTGTATCCCTTGAGGATCGATCTCTACAGTTCTTCATCGCAGGTCCGGACATCGGCTCATTCGAGATGCCTGCAAGGATCGAAGGTTCCGGGATGTTGGAGCTGACGCTTGGGCTGGTTAACGAGGGAGGACCAAGCATGGATCTGAACGTGACGATCCGGATAGGTTCCCCCGACCGATGGATCTCACTTGAGGGGGACCCACTCACTGCGGATCTGACAACAACAGATGGTGTTTTCTTTGAGATATATTTAACCGGCCACTCATCGGTGGCCCTGCCACTCCGGATCTTCATGGAGGAGGGGGCCCATGTACTTTCATTCTCCCTGAGCGGTCCGGACTGGACCGAGACCATTCAACATGATCTGGTCGTGGGGGAAGGCTGATGGGGGTTAGGTTTACACATACCGGGAGGATATTGGGGGCCCTCGCAGCCGTCTTCTTTATATTCTCATATCTCTACTCGAATCTGATCGTCACCTTCGCAGGGGTTGCGATACTTTTCTATCTAGTATATCGGAGGTTGGAATTTGAATCCCTGAAGAACAGGATGGAGCTGGGGATCTACCGTGAGGTTCTGGAGAAGGTGGCTCATAAGGGTTCCGAGGTAAATGTCCGGCTCGAGATCAGGTCCAGTGAGACGATAGGGGTCGATGCCTCAGAGGTCCTTCCGAGGGAGCTCCTTCTATCATCGGGCGATATACTGCTTCGTGGTACGGTGCACCCGGAAAAACCGTTCTCCTTGACATATGGCGTAACACCTCAGGAGAGAGGTTATTTTCGATATCCTCCCATAAAGGTAACCATCATTGAGGCCAGGGGGCTGTTCACACGGGATATTGTACTCGACCCCTCAACCGAGCTCCATGTGCAGGCGTCCAAGGAGGAGCTGGCACTTGGCCATCTCATGTCCCGGAGAAAACAGTTCAACATAACCGGGAAAGCTCACGCCAGATATTCCAGAACCTACAGGTCCGACTTCAGATCGGTCAGGGAGTTCATCCCGGGAGACCGGTTCAGGGACATTGATTGGAAGGCAAGCTCCCGTCTAACGAGGTTGATGACGCGTGAGTTCGACACGGAGACCAACCTACCATCGGTGATCATGGTGGATTGCTCCTTATCGATGAGGGAATTGGTGAGGAAGAGGACCAAACTGGACCACTCTATCGCACTTGCCATACAGATCGCCCTTGTCTTAGACTCCCAGTCCCATCCGGTCGGATTGATCTCATTCAACGAGAACCGGGTTCTGGACAGTATTCCTCCACTGCGTGGGAATGTGGACGACGTTCTCATCAGCCTCTTCAAACTTCCGAATCCCCAGGAGACCGGTGGATATCCCGGCCCTCCTTCGAACGAGGCCCCCCCGGAGGACGAAAAGAGCGGTGAGTTCCTGGGTCAGGTAGGTCCGTTTTTGCAGAAAAAGAGGGTCGTTCAAACCAAACCCGAAAAGATAACCGGGATATACGATGCGGTGAGATCCCTTCAGGAAAGCTCCGAATCGGGGCGGATCATGATACTTCTCTCGGACATGGAGACCAACCAGTTCGCGATAAAAAAGGCACTGTCGATGGCCGTTGCCTGGAAACATCGGGTGATCACGATCTCACCATTCTCCTGGCCTTATCATCTTCAAGGTGAGTCGATAACGGAGCGGACCATGGAGAAGATATATCCGGATTACATCGAGAAAAAGGCCCTGCTGTATGATCTCAGGAAGGTGGGGATCAAGGTCATTGAGATGAGTACGAGGGAGAGGGGGGATAAGGTCATGGCCGCACTGAGGAGGATGGGACAATGATGCGGTACCTGATCCTCCTTTACCTTGGTGTGATAACCATGTTGACCGTGGAGTCGAACCCGATCTATCTGGCACCACTTGTGATCGTTGCCCTGTCGTTCGCATTCGGCAACAGATGGGTCGGGATCGCAGGAGTGCTCCTATTCGGCACCTTCACTTTGAATGTCCTGCAGGATGCGACCCTCTCCAACCTGATAGATCTGATCCTCTATTCGGTTGGCCTTCTTTTCCCTATGGTGATAATGCTCGAGCTTATCCTCTCCGCAAGACCTTACAGGATAGAGCGTGTATCCGCATTTCCGATCATTGTAACGATGGTAATGATCTGCCTCTTCTGGGGCTGCCTCTTCATTGTGGTCAGGGTGGGCAGGATAGGGATCTTCCTGGGGTCGAACCCATCGACCCAGATCTTCATTATCATCTCACTTACGCTGCTGTTTGTGGGCCCCTTCCTGATCTCATCCAGGGATCGGTATGTCCAGGGTCGGAAAAAAGGCCCGGATAATGGGACACATGATAACAATAGATAAGTAAGAGAACGATATTTGGCCCCTTCAGTAGAATGTGGTATTGCCCTATATAGATGATACTAGAGCGACCATGTTTCTGCAGCACAGGTGGATATCAATGGCCCGCAGAGCGAGATCCTCCAGAGGACAGAAGAAAAAGGCCAAACCGCAGGTGGCCAGGAAAGAAGAGCCGATACCGGATGCATCCCAGCCTGGGGTAGGTCCGGAGCCGAAGGGAAAAGGGCCCGGTGAGGCCAAGGGGAAGGAGCCAATGGCATCGACCTTGAAGGGTTGGTTCAACGACAACAGGTATACGATCCTCATAATGGCAGGTATATTCGCATTGGCGTTTTTCCTGAGGTTCTACCTCTACTATGAACTTGCCTTCGATGTCTGGCCCCCCAGAGTGGTGGGGAACGATCCTTCATATCACAAAAGGGTTATAGATTATATCCAGACCGACTTCACCCATCTACGCATTGACGGCCTGCTCAACTACCCGCTTTCCGGCGGTAATCCCCGGCCTCCCGTTTTCGACTGGTCGATCGCAATTGGCGGCATCCTGCTTGCCCCATTCTTCGGATTCAACGTCGAGAACTCCACCTGGGTCGTGTTCGAGATAGCGCCCATATTCTGGGGTGCGATGACGATCTTCCCACTTTATATGCTGGGTAAGGAGGCTTTCGGAAAGAAGGCTGGCATCATGGCGGCCTTCTTCCTTGCGATAACGGCTGCACATATCGAAAGGTCGACGCTTGGTTTTGCTGACCACGATTCGTTTGTTGTGTTCTTCCTGGTCCTTGCCATGTATTTCCTATCAAAATCCTTCAGCGCTCTCAAGGACGAACGGTACATAGAGGATTGGCGTAAGCCGGAATCGGTCATCCTCGGTTTTCGGTCGCTCTTCCATGAGAACAAGGAGGCTATGTCCTACGCATTCCTGACCGGACTTTCCATTACGGCCATCTCTTTGGCATGGCAGGGTTTCGGGTATGTACTTGCGATACTGCTCGTGTATTATCTCGTTCAGCTCTTCATGAACAGGTTCAGGGGAGAGGATTCGTTGGGCGTATTCGTGGTGATCCTTATCGCAATGGCATCGGTGGTGGTTATCTCACTGCCTTATTACTATATGTTCTCGATCCACACCTGGAGCCAGGGTTTCTATATCTTCCTGGCCGCGGTGGTCCTGGGCGCTTTCATCGTCCCCACCAGGGATCTGCCGTGGCTGATCGTGGTACCTACATTGGCCCTGTTCCTGGTAGCATCATACTTCATCCTTCAATGGGGCTTCCCCGAGACCGCGACGATGCTCTTTACGGGCGGCGGCTATTTCGTAAAGAACAAGCTGTACTCAACCATCGCTGAGGCACAGGCCCCGGATATAAGCAGGTTGGTCTTCACTTACGGGCCCGGAACATTTTTCCTGGGTTTGATAGGGATCGTGATGGCCTTCATCAAGATCCCCAAACAGATGAGGAAGGATTACATGGTGATCGTGATCTGGACCGGCGTGGCCATATATATGGCCCTTTCAGCCACACGTTTCACATTCAATGCGACACCGGCGTTTGCACTTCTGGCCGGATGGGTTATCGTCAAATTGGTCCAGCTCTTCAAGGCTGAGGGATTGTCAATAGTGTATTCCATTGTTGCGCTCCTGCTCTTTCTGGGACTCATTGCCGGGATCAGCGAGGGTTGGAACAATTTCTTCTATGACAATTATATCTGGCTCACTGTCCTGCCGATATCCCTGATCTCGGTATTGATCGTTGCTTACATGAAATACCGGAAGAACAGGGATAATTTCAAGTTCAGGACGATATTGACAGCACTGACCGTGGCGTTCGTGATAATATTCCCCAACCTCTTATTCGCGGTGGATGCATCCATACCGTACGAGAGGAAGACGGAGTTCGACCCCGATATGGATTATTTCGGAGCCTTTGGATCTTCGCTTCACAGTGAATACTGGATGGACTCCTATATCTGGCTCTCGCAGCAGGATCTGCTGGATGAGAACAATGAGTTCGTGGAGCCGGAGGATAGACCCGGGTTCATGAGCTGGTGGGATTACGGCTTCGACCAGCTTCTTATGGGCGAGCATCCCACAGCAGCCGATAACTTCCAGAACGGATACCAGTTCACCGGTTCGATGATATCATGTCAGAACGAATCCGAATCGATCGCGTTGATGGTCGCCAGGCTTATCGAAGGTGATTGGGTTGAAAATAAAGGTATGTTCTCTGATGATGTCTGGGATGTGCTTGTGAAATATCTGGGTGATGACAGGAACTCGACCTACAGTGCCTACGAGATCAAGAGGATATATTTCAGGCCCAACACATATACCAGCCTGGTGGAGAATAATCCCGACAGGTACGGCAAGTTCGTGGACATCACACCTCCCAACGCCAAGTATGCGGCGGCAAGGTCTACATTCACGAGGCTAGGTGAGGAGGGGGTTGTTTCCCTCTATCATGATGTAAGAGACGCAACTGGCAAGTCCCTGAGGTATTTCGCCGTGGATTACAGGCTGTTCCCGTTCAGTTCCAGCAACACAGGTATCTTCTACGCTCCGATCAAGCTGGCAGACCGGAACGTGGATGATTACCTCGAGTACAAGGCCTACGCCCAGCAGAACCTGAAGGGATCGAACGATAACCCGGTCTGGGAGGATTATCCCGATAACCCGATCTCCATGGAAAAGGTGGAGGAGGAGGCGGAGAGGCTGGGATACAAGTTCCGGATCACCCAGTACGACATGTTCTATACCGAGGACTTCTACAACTCCTTGTTCTACAGGACCTATGTAGGTTATGCACCGAGTGACGTAGGAGCGATCGATGATGGGAAATCGATCCCCGGAATTCTGGGGGATGTCTCCAATATGCCTGCGATGCAGGGTTGGAACATGACCCACTGGCAGGTTGTGTACAGGACCATGTACTACTCGGAGAAGGATGAGGTCAATGCCACCTTCCCGGATGATTACGAGCCCCTGTCATCGAAGAAGGCGATCGAGCGCTACTATGCCCAGGGGGGAGATCTCAAATCCGGTCTTGGACAGGGGGTGTTCTACCTCAAATACTACGATGGTGCCAAGATCTCCGGTCGTGTGATGACCGAGAGGGGAATAGGCGTCCCCAATGTAAGGGTGACCGTCCTGGACGATTACGGTATTCCTCATGGTAACGTCATGACCGGCCCCAACGGAGAGTATTCGATAATCGCACCTCCGGGGCAGGTCAATATGATCGTTACCGATGGATCATTGAACAATGAGTATGACAAGATGTATCAGTTCCAGGTGGATCAATCCACAGGTCAGCCCTCGACCTTGTTGAACTCCACTGTTCTCCATATATCGGATGCATTGGCCATGTGGGAGGTGGATAATGGGGAGATGGACCTTGATATGTACGTTGCCGGTAAGATCATGGGTGGCAGGGTATACTGGGACCTGGACGGAGACAGCACCTATTCCGACGCAGGTGATGAGGCGATCACCGAAGGATCCCTTTCAATGGTATTGAGGGATTCCGATGGAGTTGTTTACGGGCCTGTTGAACTTGACGAGAACGGGTACTCCTTTGGCGACCTTGTAACGGGTTATTATGATGTCGAATACACATATGGCGATCATACCGAGGTGATACTCTCCAACTTCAAGGTGGATCCGAAATCGGATGCCCAGAAGGATATAAGGTTTGATAATATCCTCGTGCAAGGAAACCTGACATTCGGCACCTTAGATCCCGTCATCGGCGGGATGGTCAGGCTGATCGATGAGGAGGGAGTGATCAGGGAGACCGTATCAGATCAAAACGGCAACTACTCATTTGACAGGGCCCTTCCGGGCCAGTACTGGCTTGAGGCTGATGTTGATAATTTCATGAACGAGGACATCTCATTCATCCTGGAAAAAGGAGACAATTTATCGATTGATATTCTGCTGTATCCCTATTCGAAGCTCGAGATCGATGCCTATCTCCCACCTCACTCCGAGTATCTCTCGGGGAAGGGTGGACCCGCATCCAAGAGCTTGGTCACCCTCTATTATGGCTTTGACACGACGAGGAAGTACGTCGCATCCCTGGATGAGAAAGGCCATGTGGAGATTGTCCTGCCCGCAGGGGAATACGACCTCCAGATAACATCAGTTGATCGGGCCAAGATCTATAGCCATATAGAGAAAGTAACCCTGGACCATGGTGAGGAAGGGATGTTGGACGTCACCCTTCAAAATGGGTTTGCGGTCACCGGAAGAATGACCAAATTGGCTGGCACACCTATGGTGGGTGTTTATGTCAATTTCCAGCGTGTTGAGGACAGTGCTACCGTCTATGCGTTGGCGAGTTTCGACGGTGACTACACCGCATATCTTCCACGGGGGGATTACAAGGTGCTTGTTGATAATAGATCCACAGGCAACGTCTCTTACTTCCACATGCAGGACCTGAAGGACCCGGGAACCGAGGAGAACAGGATAGAACTTGACATCTGGGCGGAGAAGACCATTGAGGTCACGGGACAGGTCTACTGGGACAAGGATCGAAATGGTATTCTCACCACCTCCCAGGAGGCCATAGAGATAAACGATCAGGGCGGCTCCGCGGCCGTGGAATTTGCCCTGTCGGGCGTTCCAATATCCTTCACCTATGAAAACGGCACTATCGCCGTACTCACGGAGGCTGAGGGGTTATACCGGGCCAATCTCCCTGTGGCAACATACACGATGGGTGTTGACATCTACGGTTTCGAGAAGCAGGCCATCACATTCGATGTCGAGGGGACGGTGAAGAATCAGAACTTTGGTATAAACAACACCGATGTGAAGTTGTTATCCAAGGATACCGAGGTCCTGTTCAACGTCACCTACAACATGATCGGGAAGAAAGAACTCGACATCAGGTCCCTGTCAGATCTCGAATTTTCGATCATAGCAACCGAGATATACATGAACGAGAAGAGCTACGAGTTCACAACCGACGGTATGGGTCAGGTACGCGCCATGATAACTCCCGGCCAATATCTCCTGACAGTTGATGTGGAATTCGAGGAGGATGGGATGATCCACAGGCTCGTATCCGAGAAGGAGATGATGGTCAACCCCAGCCATGACGTTCAGCTGGAGGAGATCATGGTGAACTACACGATCGATGTGGAATCCATAATATACCTTATCGACGAGGGCAGCTTCAGATATCCCGGAGAGATTATCGTATCCGCCTATGCGTTGTTCGGGTCTCCCGAACCTATAGCTACAGCGGAGACCGATTATAACGGCCGGTTCACCCTGGATCTGCCCCTTGGTGATTATATACTCCATGCTGAACACATCCGGTTCGGCCAGCATTACATGTACTGGGATCAGATCTCTGTAGGTGAGACATTCACCGGCGGGAACTACGAGATGGGAACCACCCAGACAGTCACTGGCTCGCTCCATCCCAATTTCGAGGGTATCTCCCAGAGCTACCTGTACATCATAGAAGGAGACAAATGGTTGGGTGTCAATCCCAGCGAGGAGGGTCAATTCTCCTTCCAGATGTTCGAGGGAGAGTATGAGGTCGACCTATTTGCAGAGATGGCAGAAGACCTTATGGGTGAATCGACCCACATTCAATACGAGCTCCATTCCGAATTATTGGTGGAAGGTCCTGTGGATGATCTCGACATGGACCTCAATAAATGGGTGGAGATCAGGGGCAGCATCTATTATGATGGAAACTCCGACGGCAGTATAGGGGATGAGGAGAAGATCCCATTCGCGACGATGTCGCTGATGGATAGGGAGTCGATACTGGAGATGCCGATCAACGTCACCTCAGATGAGTTCGGCCAGTACAGGATGCTTGTACCGTTCACCACACTGGATGTCACCGTGGTTACCGAGGGATACAAGGACGAACCTTCCACGCTCTCCAGGGAGCTTGAGATTGCAGTTTACAATCAGGTTGAATGGGACATTGAGGTGATCCCAAGGGACCTCAGGGTAACGGGGACCCTGTATCTTGATACCGATGAAGATGGGGAGATGGGCCAGTTCGACAGGAGGATGTCCGGCGTGAAGCTCATATTTACGGACAAGAGAGGCGGTGCCGAGATCGTTCTCTTCTCGGAGGAAGACGGCAGCTTTGAACTCGATCTGATACCTGGCGGTTATTCCGTGGTGGGCTTCAAGTATGAGGGTGGTCTGCCGGTCTATGGATACATGGTCGAGCTTCAGATAGAGACCGGTGAGGACCTGCTTGATGAAGAGTGGATGGTCGTGGGCGCAAAAAGGATCTCCGGGACGATATTCTTCACCGATACGGACGGTGAGCTTCACCTTCCGGAGGCCGGTGAGGCGATCATCTGGAGGACACAAGGCGGTTCGCAACTCGAAACAACATTCCAGGGAGGGGCCTACAGGATGGACCTTCCATACTACAAGTATACGGCCACCTCCTCCCTTGTGAACGAGGAGTACGACATGGATATCACATATTCCCTGTACAAGGCCGTTGGCGTATCGGATGAGAGCGTTGCAAGGGATTTCGCGCTTGAACTGGAGAAGGAGAAGGATTACTCCTTCGCCATAGACCTGGTAAGGGTGGAAGAGCACGAGCAGGAGATGGCCCAGAAAGAGGCCAAGAAGCTCATGTACTACATCAAGAACAACGGTAACGAACCGATCACCGTGAATGTCGATACCGGTGAGAAACCCGACGGATGGATAATGGAGTATCCATCGGGAACGGGGATCGAACTTGAGATCGGCGAGAGGGTTGAGAGGCAGTTGAACATCACCGCACCATCGGAACCACGTTTCTACAACTCCATCAAGGTGGAGGGCAGTGCTGTTGAGGGCACGATCGGATCCTTTGAGGTCTCCATCAAGACACCTCCCAGCCAGAAGGTGGAGCTCTCCCTTGATGTCGCTCCGGTCGTTGGTGTTAACTTCGGAGAGACGATGGTCATCAACGTGAGCGTGAACAACCTCGGCTCCGGTGAGGATGTTGTCAAACTGATGCTGGACCCGATGCCTGTTGAATATCCCGAGTGGGAGATACTATGGAACGGCGACCAACCCTTCCCGGAATGGGGTGAGAACGCCTCCATGGTCCCATACGGTGGCAGGAAATATTCGCTTTTGATCAAGGCTCCCACCGATAATGTGTCCAGGATCGATGATTCCATCACGCTGAAGATACTGGGAAAGAACCGGAAAGGAGACCTCGTGGAAACGCAGGTGACCGTGAAGATCGCCGAGCCAAACC
>JAUVLN010000204.1 GCA_030600725.1 Thermoplasmatota archaeon
GGGGCGACGGCATCGGTTTCCCGATGGCGTTGGATCCGATCATTATATTATACGTCGTGGGAATTGGAACCATATCCGGTCTATTCGGTATGGCTCCCCCGCTTCTGCTTATTCGACTGTCTTCCCCTTCGGAGGTGTTGAGGAATGGATGATGTTCATTTCATTGAGGTTGAGGATGTTCACAAGGGATACACCGTAGGGGGGAGTCTTTTGAAAGCACTTGACGGTTTTTCGCTTCACCTCGATGAGGGGGAGATGTGTGCTTTGATGGGCCCCTCCGGAGCCGGTAAGACAACACTGTTGAATATAATAGGAGGGCTGGATAAGGCCGATTCAGGGAAGGTGGTGGTCGGCGGGATAGATCTCAACCGTCTCGGGGAATCGCAGAAGGCATCTTTCCGGAAACATAACGTGGGTTTCATCTTTCAGTTCTTCAACCTGATACCCTCTCTCACCGCTTTGGAGAACGTGCTGGTTCCGGCCATGTTCGGCAGAGCGGACCTATCCCAGAGGGCCGAGGATCTTCTGGTGAGGGTGGGATTGGGAAAGCGGCAGGACCATCTCCCCAAGATGATGTCAGGCGGTGAGAGGCAGAGGGTGGCGATCGCCCGGGCCTTGATAAATGATCCCAAGATACTGCTTGCGGATGAGCCGACCGGAAACATCGATTCGGAGACGGCCAGGGAGATAGTCCATCTGTTCCAGGACCTGAACAATGAAGGCAAGACGATGATCTTTGCGACACATGATCGTCTTGTGGCAGGCAGGGCGAAGGTGATGGTCAGGATCAGGGACGGTAAGATATCCGGTGGAAAGAAGTCCCCGATGGACGGGATGATCCATCTGAGGGGCGGAAAGAAGTGATGGAGATGGCAAAGGGGACCTTCAACTCGGCATCATACGGCCTCTCTCACCTGAGGCATGACCTTCTCAGGACGGTCTCCATGATCACCACGCTCTCAATTACCATAGCATTTCTGCTGCTAATAAGTTCCCTCTATTTCGGGATGACCACGGAGCTCTCATCGGGGGAGGAGAGGAAAGGGATCCTGGAGGGGACCATACCCGGTTCCCTTGACATGTACCAGGAGTTTCAGATCGACGATTCGATACCTGAGGAGGCAAGGACCACCCTGATGAACTGGCTATTCCTGACGTCGTTCTTGATATTCATGGTTGCACTGTTCATAATCTACAATACCATGGCCATAGCCGTGGAGGAGCGGAGGGCAGAGATCGGCGTTCTCAGGTCCGTGGGCTTTTCATCCAGGGAGGTCATGAAACTCTTTCTCACCGAGGGGGCTTTTGTTGGATTGATATCCTGGGTCATAGCGGTTTTCCTCGGGACGCCTCTCATCGTCAACCTCTCGGTGTATCTCATCGACAGAGGGGAGCAGGGCCTGTTCTTCGTGCAGCCGACCATCCCCTACGAGTTGACCCTGTTGTCCCTGGTGATGAGCGTCGTGTTGTGCGTAGGTTCGACCTATCTGGCAGCCAGGAGATCTGTGATGATGTCCCCTGTGGATATGCTCAGACACGGGGATTAGGTCTTGGAGAGGTCCACCTCTCCAACAGGGTCAGGCCCATTCAGGTAATACAGAAGAATTGTACTTCCCTCGGGTATCTCCGGCACGTCCCTGATAAGGATCAGATCGCCCTGGGAGACCATTCCGATATCTGTAATGTCACGGTACCTGATCGTGTCATTGTAGGTATTTACCAGGGGATATCTCAGCTCCTCATGGTAGAGAATGTTCTCTTCCGGGTCGATGATCATGTATGAGAAGTTCAGGATGTTCTCGTTGGAGGTCGTGGATTCGATCGTAATAATGTAATGAGGATCGATATATGACGGTCCTCCCTCTATGTTGCCGTATCTGCACTCCATTGTTATCTCCGGGGGGGTTGTGTTGTCCTGAACCCTGATGGTGATCAGTGAAGTATCCTTATCCCATTTCTCGCCGTCGCTTACGTTCAGGGTCACCCGGTAGGTGATCGTGTTTTCGGGTATTGGGTATATCCAGGTAACATTCTCTCCCATCAGGTCCACATCGTTATCGGTGATCCCATCCAGGTCCGAATCCAATGAATCATCCAGGTCCCACCGGAAGGTCAGGTCATCGTCGTCCGGGTCGGAGGAGGATTTGCCGTTGAGCCTCACCTCCTCGCCGGGAGCGATGATCTGGTCGAAACCAGCATCCGCCATGGGAGGGTGATTTGTACGGCCGTCATCGTTCTGGTTCTCGACCTCATCCGGGGATCTTGAAAGAAAATAGTAACCGATGGCGATTACAATTATAACGGCCACGCCGATGATAATGATGTTCCTAAGAGGGATTCCCTTTCCTGCCATTGACAGGTATCTGATTTCAGGAATAGATTAAGTTTTCGCTCTTCGGCCGTGGGTGATCGGCTAGATGATAATGGCCAGTTCCAAAGGTACCTGTTACCCATCCGCCTGATAGGGGAGATTGTGCGTCGAGGAGTTGGTCTACTTCTTCTTCATTATCTTCATCCAGCCGTTCGATTCGTAAACGGCCAGGTTCTTTTCCGATAACATCCGTCCGAACTTCTCCCAGTCAATGATCTCAAGCCTCTTGTTGTTCCCTGTGGTAAACTGGACCCCACTGGTTCCCGAGACCTTCCCCGGTTTCAGTTTTCTCTCGTTGGCGAGTTTCTTCGCTCTCTCCAGGCCTATCATGTTCATTGCCATACAAATCATCTCCACTATATTGTGGGTGCCTCTATTACCCCACGATTCCATATCGATGCCTGGCTATTTAAAGGTTTTGCGACTGCCCTATCATTTTGACCGGATATCATTGGCAATTCTGTATATTTTCACAACTTTACCCATAATATCTTGAATATATGCCATATCTGAAGGGGTGATTATGATGATATGTGATGGTGGCCGGGAAAAAGGGAAGTGATTTGATGTTAATGTGTAGAATAGTGTATCAATATGTTGTATGTGGATATATTGAATGGGGAAATGTAAATAATCGATGAAACATCATCTCCTTTCTGGTGTGTACGAGATGAAAGCTTTGATACTTGCTGCGGGTAAAGGGGTCAGGATGGGCCCCTTGACGGAAAACAGGCCCAAACCCATGCTTCCCGTTGCGGGAAAACCCTTCCTCGAGCACACCGTGAACGCTTTGAAAGGAGCGGGCGTGGCCCATATAGTTATCCTGACCGGATACCACGGTGGCGTCATTAAGGACCATTTCGGCGACGGATCAAAGTGGGGAGTGAAGATCGATTATCTGGTCCAGCCGAAACGTTTGGGAACAGCAAATGCCGTTGGAATGGCCAGGGAGATTATGAACGATTCGTTCCTGTGCTTGAACGGAGATGTTATCGTTACCCGGTCACTCGTAGCGTCCATGATCGAGACCTTCGAGAGATATGGACGAAGCCTGATGTCGCTTATAGAGGTAGATGATGTGTCTCGATACGGAATGGTCCTGGTGAAGGAGGACATAGTTGAGGCGATAGTGGAAAAACCCGGGGATCGTGTGAAAGGCCTCATAAACGGTGGGATATATCTGTTCAAGCAGAATATATTCGAGGCGATCGAGAGGACCCCTCTTTCCTCAAGGGGAGAGTATGAGATAACCCATTCCATTGGGTTGATAATGGAAAATGAGGATGTGGGATGTGTGGTTCCGGAGGCGAAATGGGTTGATATCGGCTCCCCATGGGACCTTCTCCGTGCGCATGAGATATACATGGAAGGATTGAAGGAGGATATCAAAGGGGAGGTTGAGGAGAGCGTTCATATAAGGGGAAAAGTTGTTTTGATGAAAGGGGCTCTGATCAAATCCGGGACCTACATCGAAGGGAACGTGATAATAGATGAGGGGGCGGTGATAGGTCCGAATTCCTATATCCGGGGTTCAACGTATATTGGAAGGAACTCCAGGGTGGGGGCAGCTTCCGAGGTGAAGAACTCGATCATACTCAACGATACGAACATACCCCATCACAATTATGTCGGGGATTCCATCATAGGGTCCGGATGCAATCTGGGAAGCGGGACCAAGGTCGCAAACCTGAGGCTGGATCACGGCCCGATACCGGTCGTTATCAAGGGAGAAAAGGTCTCATCCGGCAGGAGGAAGCTGGGGGTGATAATGGGTGATGATGTCCAGACAGGAATCAATGCGACCATAGATCCCGGCACGATGCTGTACGGTGGTTCGAGGGTCGGGCCCGGGGCCAAGGTCTCCGGAACCGTGGGAAAGGACTCGAAGGTCCACTGAGGTGGGAAAGATGAAGGTACTCCTCACCTCTCTGGAGGATATCGCGTCCAGGAACATCAGGGACCGTCTGCTGGAGGAGGCGGAGTGGGAGGTCGTGGGAGAATTTGAAGGCACCCCAGTAAGGGCCCATGATGATATCCTCCTCATGGAGAGGGAGGGGATGCACCTCTATATGGAGTCGGTGGATGAGGAGATAGCATCGTATATAAAAGAGGACCTTGGCGAGGGGTTCCGATCACAAGGGGGTTCTCCTC
>JAUVLN010000054.1 GCA_030600725.1 Thermoplasmatota archaeon
ATTTTTCACAGGATACAATATCCTGTCCACGAAGTTAACCTCAAACTTGATGGTTGCTGGAACTATGAGGATCTCCGAGTTGTAGCCAAGGTAGAATCGTGACATCCGTCCTCCAGCTCCAATTATTACTTCGTCCATGTCGGATTTATCACCCTTGAATTTTAAATCCAGTTCATCAGCTATTTTGATCAAATTTTCGATGATCATATTGATCTCATTTGAACATTTTCTCCTGACCAGACTGGGATTTACGTCTATCCAGAGATCCGGATCCTTCCAGGTGAAATCGATATCCTCGCTGAAGCGATTGTATCCGGTATATGTTTTAACTAAACATGTTCCGCCCTTGAACACCAGATTATTGGAAAGGTAATCATTTTGAGATATCTTCTGAAGTAATCGATGGATGTGATAGTCTTTCTCTATGATATCCGGTCTTTTTGGATTGACCTTATTATTCAATTCCTGAAAGAATTCTTTCATATCATATTCTCCATCGTCTCTCTGAAAGTTTTTGGATAGTCGGAGAGATATTCAATTGTCCTTTTTACATGAATGAACCGATCAAGATCATCGATGATCTCTTTGCTCCCTTTGAAGCTTCCAGTTGAAAGGTAACTTCGATAGGCCAGGTCCAACATTGTTTTTGTCTTATCCGAATATCTGATATCATCTTTTTTGATCAGACCGTGATCGAAGTTCTCACCACTCCGTTTGATGAAAAGAAAATCGTGATCGATTATTCTAATAACCTTGGTTGTCCTGTATGAATCAGTGATAACGTAGTTTGTCAGATAATACTCATGGGTCATGAGATTCAGTTTTAGAGATGTTTCCAGAGCAAAGTACCATCTACTCACTCCTTTTTTTTTCAGGGCCATGGCCACCAATTGATAAATGGATGGGGCCTGTGTATTTCGAGATCGTTCATCAATGCTCCGGATATAAAAGAAGCCACGCAGTATCCTTACAGCATATCCCTCTTCCAATAGATAATTGAGACTCCTTTTTTCATTCTTCCCGATCTTACGGGCAATATCCATTATCTCGTCTCTTGTGGCGATCTTCTTGCCTTCAAGCAATAGTTTCTTGGTGATCATTGAGGCTTTCATGTGTGTCACAAATACCGATATTATCGGTGTTTATGACATTCATGGTATTTATACATTCATTAGAAAGTCCATTTTCCATCGGCTCCAGAATGATCTCTCTTGAAAGCATTCAGGGGAGATCCTCTCATTTTCAGTCCCTTTTTCATCAGGTGAGGGTCTGATCCTGAAGTACGCTGGAGAAGAGGTCCAGATAGTCAGACATCAACCTTGTGATCAGGAAATTCTCCCTGACGTGCTCCTTACCACTCTGCCCCATGCGTTCCCGGAGGTCCCTGTCGTCGAGAAGTGTTACTATCCTCTCCGCGAAAGCGTCGTTATCGGTTGGTTCGCACAGGAACCCGTTAACCCCATCCTTGACCTGAAGTGGGATCCCCCCAACCTTCGATGTTACCACCGGGGTCCCCTTCCACAACGCTTCGGAAACCGTGAGGCCGAACCCTTCCCTGATGGATTTCTGGATCACAACCTCGGATACGCTCTGCAGTGCGTTGACGAATACTTCCTCTGCATTGATAACGAGGATAACATCACCTGACTCGGTAAGGTCCCTGGCTTTTTCCTCAACACGCTTGAATATCTCCCCACCTTCCGGATCGTCCGATGCCATGCTCCCGCACATCACCAGTCGGCAATCAGATTCTTTCCTTACCTTCCTGAAGACATCGATCACCCCTTCGGGGTCCTTCCAGATATCGAACCTTGAGATCTGCGATATTATCGGTTTATCCAGAGGAATATGAAGCTTTGACATCTCCTCCTCGATATCCTCCCTGCTGAGCTCCCGGTTCGTCTCCGTAAGCGGGTCGATGGCCGGGAAGATCAATATCTGCTCCGGCGAAAGCTCTTCCTTCCTGTAGGCCTCGTTGGAGATTATCATCTTATCGTACATCTGGATGTACTGCTTCACGAAGTCCCAAAGGTCCCTGTTGGGTTCGGTCACATCTATGTGAAGCCTCCAGATCCATGGTTGTTTCTTTTCAAAGAAAGCGATCAACGGGTGGGGCTGTGGGTCGTGGATGACCACCGCATCATGGTCAAATTCATTGTAAGAGGCGAACTCCTGATTCGTATCCAGGTAGAGCTTCTTGACCTCATCGGTCAGGCCGATATCACCACCCTGCAGGGCGTTGTGGAAGCTCTTTGTCACCTCGAAGAACTCGTGGAACCCGTGGAGGATCTTCCATTCCAGGGACACGCCCATATGGTTGAGTATGGGGACCATGGAGTTCAGCATCTCGGCGACACCGCCCCCATCCGATGTGGTGTTCACCATCAGGTATCTCTTTCCCTCATGCGCCTTCGCCTTTTCGATGAGCTCGTCGATACGCTTGTCGCCCACCACTTCCCTGTACTGCTCGATATCGATCATTTATTACCCATCCATTTGCCGTGGTGAGCAAGGAGGTGGATTAAAAGGTTTTCACTGAAGTACAGGTCATCCGGCATCTTCCACTCCTACGATCCTCCGGATCAGGTCCCTGACCTCATCCACGTTCTTGAGATTGAACCTGGCCCTTGAATCGGTGTAACCGACCCTTATGGAATAGCCCTTCTCCAGAAGGACCTCGAACATATCCTCGTCCGTCCAATCATCCCCCACTGCAAGGATGAAGTCCCAATCCCTCCCCTCGGTCCATTTCCTGACAGCCCTTCCCTTATTGACACCGATGTTCTTGATCTCTATCACCCTGTTGCCGTTGAGTATTCCCACGTTGAGATTGGAGATCATATTGTGAAGCGTCTCCTTCATCTCACTTATCTGGGCCTGGGCCTGGTTCTGGTCCGCCTTTCTGTAATGCCACGCAAGGGAATGTCCCTTTTCCTCGACGAATGCTCCCGGCGTCTTGATGACATATGATTCAAGAACGGGTCTGATCTTCTCCTTCCAGGAGTCCTCCAGCTGTTCTATCATGCTCCACTTACCCTTTCTGGGTTTGAACCAGACACCGTGTTCGGCTATGATGTTCAGGTCCATGTCGCCAAACCATCTCTCCAGTGTATCCTTGTCCCGACCGCTTACAATTACCAGCTCGTTACCTTTTTTCTCTATAAGAGACCTCAGAACGGACCTGAGCTCGGGGTCGGGAACCGCCTCATCAGGGGTCCCCTTGAACTTGATGAGGGTCCCGTCGTAATCCAGAAGGAACAGACGCCGATCTCCATGTACGTAGTCCTTGAGAAGTTTGTCAGTGATGGTCTTATCCATCTTGCTATAGCCTTTGACCGTCTGGATCTCCTTGATCCGCTGGAGTTCGGATACGAAATCCGAAGCCCATCTATCAACGTCATATTTCCGGATCCTCTCCCTCATGATCCTGTTGCTGCGGACCTGCTTTTCCCCAGGCATCTCAAGTGCCTGGAAGATCGCATCTGCGATATCCTCGATATTATGCGGATTGACATGCAGGCACTCTCCAAGTTCCTTTGCGGCGCCTGCAAGTTCGGAGAGCACAAGGACACCATGATGGTCCGATCTGGAAGCGATGTATTCCTTCGCGGTAAGGTTCATGCCGTCCCGGAGCGGCGTGATCAATGCCACATCCGATGCGCTGTAGAGGGCTAGAAGCTGGTTTTCGGGGATGTTCTGAAAGATATACCAGATAGGGACCCACCCCAATCGGGTGAACTTGCCGTTGACCTCGCCGACAAGCTGCTCCACCTCCAGCTTGAGGTCCTGATAGGTGTCCACATGTATTCTGGAGGGACTTGCCACATTTATCAGGGTGACCTTCTCATGATACTCCGGGTATTTTTCAAGAAAACGTCCGTAGGCCCTGATACGCTGGGGAATGCCCTTGGTGTAATCCATCCTGTCGATCGACATGATTATCTTTCTGTTCTCAACCCTTTTCAGGATCTGCTGTTTCTCCTTGAGGACCTCTTTGGAAGCGGGAGCTTTCGAGTAGTGATCGAAATCTATGCTGATAGGGAAGGCCCGGACCTTGACCGTCCTTGCTCCGGCATGGATGTATCCAAGGGAATTCTCGTAACCTAAAAGCCTTCTGACGCTGCTTATGAAGTGGAGCACATAATCGTATGTGTGGAATCCGATGAGGTCTGCTCCCATTATACCCTGGAGAATCTCATTCCTCCAGGGGAGCGTTCTGAAAACCTCCGAAGAGGGGAATGGAATATGGAGGAAGAAGCCAATAGAAAGCTCCGGGATCTTCTTTCTCAGCATGCGTGGAAGGAGGAATAGATGATAATCATGTATCCAGATGGTGTCTCCCTTCTTTGCCACCTTCAGTATCTCGCTTGCGAACTTCTCGTTGACCCTCTTGTATGCGATCCAGTCGCTCTCCTCCATGCTGGCATGATTGATGAAGTAATGGAACAGGGGCCATATCGTCTTGTTCGAGAAACCTTCATAGTAATCCTCGATATCCTGGGATGAAAGGAATACACCACGGCATCTTCTCTCCGTTAACCCTTTCATGATATCCTTGATGTCCTCTTTGGAACACTCCTGGGTTGTAATGCCCGGCCAGCCGACCCAAATGGATTTGCCTTCCTTGTGATAATGGGCCAGGGCCGTTGCCAATCCTCCGATGCTCGGGGTGAATTCGTATCCTTTGGGTTCCTTTTTCAAATTCATGGGGAGCCTGTTTGATACCAAAATCAATTTACCCATGGCACTACCTCGGACACAACAATACAATCCCGAATGCTGTTGCTTCATATATTAAGATTTTACATAATTCTTGAATTGTTTTGATCGAACTTTCGGAGGTTAAATAGAATAACACTCATTTTTGGATTATTCAATGATACATACATCTACAATGGGTTCATTTACTGTTTGAGAGAGAACGATAACGGGATCCTTTTCAACATCAACAACTACAAGTTGACCATATATCGAAATAAAGAGCAGGTTTCCCCTCTCCTCGTCACTACCGTGAGGGAATACGGGTACAGAGAAATCATATCTAAGGTCAAGCTCTTTTTTAATTATTACATGAGTGTACGCATTTTCATAAGACCTGAGATGATGGTCATCGTTACTCGAAGTTAACATCCAACCGCTGGAGGACTCGGTGACCGCATTGGTATAAAACCCCTCTTCCGGTCGATCATACATCCAGAACTCATAGAACGTTTCCTGGACCCATAACAACGAACCGTCTTCGCATGAATAGCATCGAATATTTTGATAGGTTCCAGCCTGGGAACATGAATGTTGTAATATGAACCATTGACCTGAATCAGGATCTATCCACTGGGAGCAAAGATGTTGATTTACCCAGGAGATCTCAAACCCAAGGTCCATGGAAAGATCATAGGGATCCGAAATGTTCACTTTAAACACATAGATAGGTTCAATTACATTGTCAAGGAGGTATGCTGACCCTTCGTGAATGAGAATATCATGAGCATCCTTCCCACCCATCCACTCCGAAGTGTTCAGATAGATGCTATCTGTTATCTGAAGATCTGAGGAGATACCATGGAGAGAATTATTGGAACAAACGTAGATGAATTCACCAGAAACGCCAATATCCAGGGGCCTCTTCATCTGAATTTCATTGATCATACTTAGGTTACGATCCAATAACACCAACCCCCCGTCATGGTTCACGATGAAGTTATCTCCGATCCTCTCCATACCGATGATGTCTGGAAGCTCGTATGATCCCGTCATGTTGTAGGTATTTGTCTGATTATTATGCACGAATCGGATGATCTCCGATTCACTTGCCAAAATAATATCCGGGAGGTGCTCGAGTGGAAAGACCTCAATTTTGGGCTGATTTTTCTCATGGTGGTTGATCAATAGATATACCGATGAAAACGTGATCAACGCAATAATGGCAGTTGTTACAATTAATTTGGATCTGATCCTCATTCTTTCCCCTCTTTTTTGGGATTGGACATCTTCCTTCTCTCATTGATCCTGATAACAACCAAGGCACAGATCGCACCGATGAGATCTGCCACCAGGTCAAGTGATGTGTTGACATAACCCCCAACACCAGTGCTGGGCGCGATGACCGTGATGAAGAACTCTATCACCTCGTTCAAAGCACCGATGCCCAGACCAACCATAACAACTATAATCGACAGTGCTGTCCATTTCTGCAGGTCCTTTCGAAGAATGGATTTCAATATCCCATAGAAAATGTAGGTTGCGATCCCGAATCCAAGTATGTGGACGAACTGGTCATATTTGAATATCTCATATGTATCGGAGATCGGGATCAGGATCAGCTCATACAGCCTGGTACCGCCCAGATAGATCGTTCCTCCGGCCATGTGCATAAGTGCCCAGAGTGTAAGGCCCCAGAGACATAGTATCGGATAATGGACACGGTCCTTGGTGTAGAAGATCAGGGAAATGAGTGCGATGATAACCCCAACGTAAATGATAAACTCGTAATTCTTTGATAGGATGAAATATGTAGAAAAAGAGACGAGCATAACCAGGTTCACAATGAGGAGGATCAGATGCTCTCTTGTCAATTTCATATTATTTGAAGAGCCCTATCAGCATATTAAGATTTGTAATCCTACGAGCCGCATCACACTTTGAGGAATGGGCACTATCGGGATCATCACAGGGCCCCATAGTACCTAAGCAGCCAGACCCACACAGGTGTAACGATCAACTTTATCCCATCCCTCTCGAACTCCTCGTCCTGGTCGATGGTAAGGATGGTTCCACGATCGGTTCCAAGCTGTTTCGCCGCTTCTATCAGGCCGTCTACCTCCCGCTCCCGGTTGAGGGGGGTGAGTTCCCATGCGCATTGGAAGACCTGCGGTCGGGCCGTGTCCCTGGCCAATGCCACAAAATCGCATTCGTTCTTTTCTTGGAAGTAGAAAACATCGTTCCTCTCTTCCAGGACACGACATACAAGGTTTTCGATCAACCTCCCGCGATCCTTGGTCATCCGAGTGCTGACCGCCTCGATGAAACCGTTATCAGACACATAGAACTTCTTTTTGTTAACAAGCTGCTTCTTCGTGCTGTGGGAGAACATGTTAAGAACGGACCCAAGATACGATTCTTCGAGGTGGCTCACATACTTCTGGAGGGTGTTCCAACTTGCGAATTCAAGGGATCTTTCCAACGAGCGGTATGTAAAAGGGTTGCTGAAATTCGTTATTAACATACGATAGAGATCACGAAGATTCTTCACATTTTCTACTCCATGCCTTATCGATATGTCCTTCAGAACGATATCCTCGTAGGTCCTCAGAACCATCTCAAGCTTGCCGTATGTCAGGTATTCTGGCATGCCCCCTTTTAATAGATATTCCTCAAAGAGCTTCTTCAACTCCATCCTTCCTTCAACGGTATAGATGGAATCGTTTGTTATCTGGTATTTCCTGAGTTCCAAAAATTCCGTGAATGAAAAGGGATGGATCATTACATCAAGGTGGCGCCCGGTCAGCTTTGTGCTTATCTCGGAACTTAACAATCGGGCGTTGGATCCGGTGAGATAGAATTTGCAACCTTGCTCCATCAAACGTCTCACGAACATCTCGAAACCGGGGATATTCTGGACCTCGTCCAACAGGAACAATCTGCTTTCACCGAACAACTCTATTTGGGCTTCGTGGAGTTTATGGAAATCCTTTGCTTCGATATCCAGCAACCGTTCATCCTCGAAATTGATGTAGAAAAAATTTTGCTTATCCAGTTCCTCCACCAGCTGTCGCAGGACCGTTGATTTCCCACATCGCCTCAGGCCGGTGATAACGATAGTATGAGGAACTGACAGCTTTTCTACCAATTCATTCAAAGCACTCCGCCTTATACCTAGAGGACGTTCAAGGAAATCATTCCTCTGCTCCGTAAGTACCTGGCGTATCCGATCGGAAGAGAGCATATGCCAAATATAAATTATCAAATATATATATCTTGCTAACTCTCATTTGTCAAGAATGCCTATCTTGACAAGTGGCATTTGTCATCATTCGCTGTTGTGATATTTATGAATGACCGAAAACTCATCGCGGGGATGGGGTTAGATGATGCTGATATGGAAACCATACTATGCTCGATAACCAGGTTTGAAGATGGCACCGTTACAGGCACTATCGGCCCACCGCTTTCAGGATATCATCCATCATATCCTCTGTTGCCGATCTTCCTTGCCAAATCACTTCTTCTCGAGTATCGAAGAGTGTTCTACCTGATAAAAGGCCATCATTGATCTCAAATCCGTCATTACCTGCTCTTATAATGTCCTATTCATCGAGCTTGTTGGATCTCTTACCGATATGGATGATCTTCCCCACTTTGATACATTTTCGGCTTTATAATTACAGCAACTGATAATAGACAATAATGTTGTATATACGACAGAGATGTAATTCCAACATATCTGTTGGGGTTTGCGATTTATGGAAGAAGGTAAAGATCACACCAAAAATATATCGGAAACTGACAAGTCTACGGTACCCATAGCCAAGATGGAACGCAGATTGGCAGAAGAAAAAGAGCTGTTTCGGGACCTCACGGAATCGATCGGGGATTGGGTCTGGGAGATGGACCTCAACGGAATCCACACGTACACGAACGACGCAGTGAAGAATATACTGGGATACGAACCGGAAGAGATCATGGGGATGGATGCCATGCTCCTCTGGCCGGAGAGGGCCTTGACAGAGGAACAGCGTAAAGATCATCTGGCACGGTTGGCGGAGGGAAAGGGTTGGAAGAACTTCCAGGCCCTCTTCAAACACAAGGACGGACGCTCGGTCTACGTCCTTTCCTCTGCGGTCCCTCTATTCGATGAGAATGGGAAACTAAAGGGGTACAGGGGGATCGACAGGGATATCAACGAGATGGTGAAAAAGGACCGTGAACTGAAAGGATCCAAGGAACAGCTGGAGCTGATCAACAAGATACTCAGACACGACCTCACGAACAACCTTACCGTCATCGGTATCGCCCTGGACCATTACAGGAGGGGGGGTGACCAGAACCTGCTTTATTCTGCGGAGGCGAAGGTCCACGATTCATTTAAACTGATCAAACAGATGAAAAGCCTGGAATCGATCGTCTCAAAGGGTGGGGCCCTCAGATCGGTGGATGTCCATGATGTTGTTGAAAAGATCAGCTCCGATCTGGATATCCGCGTGGACAACGAATGCCACTGCAGGGTGATGGCCGATGATGCATTCCACTCCTCGATGGAGAACCTGATCCGGAATGCGATCAATCATGGAGGCACGGACAGAATGGTGATCAGGTGCACGGACAAGGCGGATCAAGAGGGAATGGTCACACTCGATGTGATCGATTTCGGGAAAGGCGTCCCGGACGACATCAAGGAGAAGATCTTCAGGGAGAGCTTCACGTATGGAGGGGGCGGAGGCACCGGTCTCGGCCTATATATCGTTAAGAAAAACCTCCGGAGATATGGTGGGACGATATCCGTCCTTGACAACGAGCCGAAGGGCGCCGTGTTCAGATTGAAATTGAAAAAAGGCGAATGATGCCGATCGCTGTGGGTAGAAAGGATCAAGCTTGTTTGTGAATCTACCCGAATCTATTGACATTTTACGCTAAATAACAAATATCATTGAATCCCTATGGATGCCCAATTCCAAATAAGTTGGGGGAATAACAAGATGAACACATCAAGAATACTAGCTATGGCCGTAGTGCTATCCCTGTTCTGCTCAATGATCGTGTTATTGAATGATGAACAAGTGATAGCGGCTGAACCGAGAATGAGAACCGATCTTTCGAAATCCCATGCTTCTTTCTGGGGAGAGGATGCATCTGATTATTCTGGTCTCTCGACCTCATGGGCTGGCGACGTGAACGGCGATGGATAC
>JAUVLN010000210.1 GCA_030600725.1 Thermoplasmatota archaeon
CCCTGACCAATGTGGATGCAGATCCGGGATCGCTGCGGAGCTCGGGCATGGATGCCATGACTTTTCCCATCACTGGCCCCACTCCCGCCTTTCCGCCATGTTCGAGCGCGTTCTGGAGCGCATAGGCGAGCACCTTGTCCCTCATGGACCCTAATTAGCATCTACTTCTATTTATTATCCCTGCCCTTACATCCCCTTATATTTATTATCCCTGCCATATGGGTAGATATTCGCTGTACGGCATCATGTATGCGCGCATGCGCGTGCGCGCGCATGTTTATATATTAACATGCCTTCACTTAACTATCACTCAACGATGGGATGACTCAACGATGGGATGCACCGTCAGGTATGCTTCTAAAGTTTCTATTGGCGCATTCGATCATCCGGGGATCTGAAGATGGCAGGCAATAAAAAGAAGGAAAACGGAGAACGGGGAGGGGCAGAATACAATTCATCCTCCATAGAGGTACTTGAGGGTTTGGACGGGGTTAGGATGAGGCCGGCCATGTATATCGGTTCGACGGATATACACGGCCTACACCACCTGGTATATGAGGTGGTTGATAACTCCGTTGACGAGGCGATGGCCGGATGCTGTTCCTCAATAACCGTTACGATACAAAAGGATGGATCCGTGAGGGTGGACGATGACGGCAGGGGCATTCCCGTGGACCCACATCCGGTGTACGGCCTTCCGGCGGTTGAGATAGTTATGACCAAGCTCCACGCCGGCGGGAAGTTCAAGAGCGACGCATACAAGGTCTCCGGGGGACTTCACGGCGTGGGCGTATCCGTGGTAAACGCACTCTCCAGATGGCTGGAGGTGATGGTCACAAGGGAAGGAAAGGTCCAGAAACAGAGATATGAGAGGGGGAAGACGGCCACTCCGATCGAGGTGATCGGAAAGGCCAACCCCAGGAAGTCGGGGACATCCGTGGTATTCATGCCCGATGAGGGGATATTCTCGACGACGGAGTTCAAGTTCGACATCATCGCCCACAGGATGAGGGAGATGGCCTTCCTCAATGGAGGGGTGACGATCACGCTGAAGGACGATCGGGACGGGAAGGAGGAGGAGTTCCTGTATGAAGGGGGGCTGCTCTCATTCGTCAAATGGGTGGATCGGAACCGCCACCCGATCACATCAGATCCGTTCTCTCTCACAGGGGAGAAGGAGGGGGTGTCCGTGGAACTCGCCATGGAGTGGACGGACAGCTACACCGAGAACGTTTTCACCTATGCGAACAACATCCATACATCTGAAGGGGGGACCCATCTGTATGGGTTCAAATCCGCCCTGACAAGGACGATGAACGACTACGGGCGGAAAGAGGACATGTTCAAGAAGATAGAATCCGTTCAGGGTGAGGATATCAGGGAGGGGCTCACCGCCATACTCTCCGTGAAGATACCCGAGCCGCAGTTCGAGGGGCAGACCAAGACAAAGCTGGGAAACTCCGAGGTCAAGGGGATCGTCGAGACCCTGGTGAACGAGAAGCTAAGGGAGTATCTCGAGGAGCATCCCAGGGAGGCGGAGAAGATAATCGCAAAATCCATACAGTCCTCGCAGGCCAGGGAGGCGGCCAGGAAGGCAAGGGACCTCACGCGGAGGAAGGGGCTGCTCGATGGGGGCGGCCTCCCGGGCAAACTTGCGGACTGCCAATCCAAGGACCCCGCGGAATCCGAGATATATATCGTGGAGGGCGACTCGGCAGGGGGTTCGGCAAAACAGGGAAGGGACCGGAAGTTCCAGGCGATCCTCCCACTGCGCGGAAAGATACTGAACGTTGAGAAGGCGCGGTTGGATCGGATCCTTTCAAACAATGAGATAAAGGCGCTTATCATGGCGTTCGGCTCCGGTTTCGGCGAGGAGTTCGATATTGGGAAATTGAGATACCATCGGATCATCATAATGACCGATGCGGATATAGACGGCGCCCATATCAGGACACTGCTCCTGACCTTCTTCTACAGATACATGCCGAGCATTGTGTCAGGTGGTTATCTCCACATCGCCCAGCCGCCCCTGTACAAGGTGAAGAAGGGCAAGCAGGAGTTCTACTGCTTCACAGACGAGAGGAAGGACGAGCTGGCACAGGAGCTGGGCAGGGGCGTCTATATCCAGAGGTACAAGGGACTTGGTGAGATGAACCCCGATCAGCTGTGGGAGACCACCATGGACCCGGAGAGCAGGACCCTTCTCAAGGTCACGGTCGAGGATGCCATCGAGGCGGATCAGATGTTCACGATACTGATGGGGGACCAGGTCCAACCAAGAAAGGAGTTCATCGAGGAACATGCCCTGGAGGTGACCGATCTTGACATCTGAAGAGGAGGGGAATACGGTGGATACGGATGGTGAGAGGATAGAACACAGGGGCGTTGTCGAGAGGGATATCGTCGACGAGATGAGGACCTCCTACCTCAACTACTCCATGTCGGTGATCGTCGGTAGGGCGCTTCCCGATGCCAGGGATGGTTTGAAACCCGTTCACAGGAGGATCCTCCATGCCATGAACGAAGGCGGATATGTTGCGGGCAAGCCATACAGAAAATCAGCAAGGATAGTGGGAGATGTGCTGGGTAAGTACCACCCACACGGCGATTCTTCTGTTTACGATGCAATGGTCCGTATGGCACAGTCCTTCTCATTGAGATATCCCATGGTGGACGGACAGGGGAACTTCGGCTCAATAGATGGCGATTCCGCTGCGGCCATGAGATATACGGAATCCAGAACGACAAGGTTCGCCATGGAGATGCTGGAGGATATAGACAAGGAGACCGTCGATATGGTGGAGAACTACGACGGTTCGCTACAGGAGCCCTCCGTACTGCCCTCCAAGGTGCCCAACCTGCTCGTGAACGGTTCATCGGGGATCGCAGTGGGCATGGCCACGAATATGCCTCCACACAACCTTGGGGAGGTCGTGGAGGGCATGATCAAGTTGATGGAGGACCCGGAGATAGATACGCTCGGCCTGATGGAGTGCGTGAAAGCTCCCGATTTCCCCACAGGTGCGACCATATACGGAACTCTTGGCGTGTATGAGGCCTACGATACCGGCCGCGGAAAGATAACGATGAGGGCCAAGGCGGATATCGAGGGGAGGGATGGAGGAAGATCCCGCATAGTGGTGACCGAGATACCATACATGGTCAACAAATCCAACATGCTGATCAAGATCGCCGAACTGGTCAAGAACAAGGTGTTCGAGGGCATATCGGAGATCAGGGACGAGAGCGACAAGGACGGCCTCAGGGTGGTGTTCGAGCTGAAGAGGGATGCGATACCGGAGGTGGTCCTGAACAGGCTGTACAAGCACTCGGACCTCCAATCCACTTTCGGGATAATCAACCTCACCGTGGTGGACGGACAGCCCAGGGTCATGTCCCTGAAGGAGCTCATGACGGTGTTCCTGGAACACCGCAGGACCGTGATAAGGCGTTCCACCACATACGATCTGAAGAAGGCCAGGGAGAGGCTTCACATCGTGGAGGGCCTGATAATCGCCCTGGACAACATCGACAGGATAATCAAGCTGATCAGGACCTCAAAGGACGGCGAGGGCGCCCGCCTGGCCCTGATGGAGGGGTTCGATCTGTCGGAGATCCAGGCGAGGGCGATCCTTGATATGAAACTGCAGAAGTTGACCTCCCTCGAGGGCGAATCGATCAAGAAGGAGGGCGAGAACCTTACTCTCAGGATCGCGGACCTGGAGGACATCCTGGCAAACATCAACAGGGTCAATGAGATCATACAAAACGAGTTGACGGACCTCAAGGAGAGATACGGGGACGAGAGGAGGTCCAATATCGAGGAGAACGCGGAGGAGATCGACCTGGAGGACCTGATCCACAAGAGGGACGTCCTTATCACGATCACCAACACTGGCTATATCAAGAGGATCGATCTGGACACCTACAGGGCCCAGCACAGGGGCGGGAAGGGATTGAGGGGGATGGCGACCAAGGAGGAGGATTTCGTGGTGGATATGTTCCCAAGTTCCACGCACGACCACATCCTGTTCTTCACGTCCCGTGGGAGGGTATTCTGGCTCAAGGGATACAATATACCCGTGGGGTCAAGGCAGTCCAAGGGCAAGGCCCTGATCAACCTTCTTCCCAATCTGGAGGAGGGCGAGGAACTGTTATCAAACCTCAAGGTCACGGAGTTCTCGGAGGATAAATACATCGTATTCGTGACCAGGAAAGGCCGCATCAAGAGGACATCGCTTCCTGCCTATTCCCGCCCCCGCTCAACCGGCATCCGGGCGATCATACTGAACGAGGGCGACGAGCTCGTACAGACCGCCATATGCGGTGAGGATGACGAGATCGTCCTGGGGACCTCCATGGGGATGGCAAACCGCTTCCTCGTGAGGGATGTCAGGGCGATGGGCAGGAACACC
>JAUVLN010000138.1 GCA_030600725.1 Thermoplasmatota archaeon
AGGTAGATCAGCTCCGCCCACTGATATCAAAGGAAGGAGCGTTGTGAAATTAAGATTCAAGGTTCCGAAGGGCAAGGTATCGAACATTATGGGGATCATGAACCTGCTCCAGAGTAAATTCGAGAACCTCGAGATCGAGATCATGGCAACGGACGGATCCATATCCGATCAGGATTACGAGGACAAGATAATGGAAGCGTTCAGGCAGCTGGGGATATACCCGGATGATTGATAAACAACTCTCATCAAATGAGTAGTAATCCTGTCGTGTGTGGAAATTTGGGGGGGACCTCTTTCCGGAATAATATCTGAAAATGGTTTTATATCAATGGTCCCCTCCCAGGGGTCATGAGGGACAAGCTGAGCCTGTTCATGGTCCTGATCCTTGGGTTCTCGACCCTATTCACGTTATCTGCGATGTCCCATGGAGATGAGGGAGACCAGATCCCTTATATCTCCGAGGGCGTTTTGATCCCCTGGGCGGAATACGAGAGGAACAGTTCCATTGGCCACGCGAATTACACGCTTGGGGCTGTTTGCGACTCAGCGGGCTTTGAGTACGAACTCAATACCTTTCCGTCGGAGGGAGGAGGAGGTCTAATAGGAGGTGGAGGTCTGGGAACCAATATCTCGATAGGTCCCATTCATAAAACCTATCCCGAGGTGAGGGGGGAGTTCCTCGAGAACATGGGCATCCTCTACGATTCCTACAAGGAAAAGGAGTATGAATACGAGTTGGTCATGAAGGATCCCCCCGAGGATTCCGGTGTGGAATGGAACGAATACTCCAACCCCTCTGCCTATCTGAGCGTTAACCTCAGGGCCGATCTGATCCCCTGGTGGGTCAGGGGGTTCGACCAGAAGCTCCGGGTCGAGATCACCTACGAGAAGGATGATCTGGCAGAGCTCATGGAAGGTGTTGATAGCAACGGCGTGACCATAACCGTTAGCGAGATCAGGGTTATGGCCAAGACGGACTATTCGGCCGATGAGTCGACCTACACTGGGGAGGATATTGAACTGTACAGCTCGAATGAGGAACACTTCTTCCATGAGATAGGCGACTCCGATGTCGTCTGGATCGAGGCACAGTATCCCGAGGAGACCAATGTCGCTGGGATCTACGTTGAGATAACCGCCACGATGGAGGATCACTGGGGACGATCGGAACTGGCACCTTTCTCGGGTGGCGCGAATCCTATCAACATATACCCCATGGATCGGCCGGATATGGTCAAGGGTATAGGCATACCACTTTCATGGTACCTGTTGCTGGCATCCTTCTGGCTGGTCGTAATAACCATCATCATCCGGACGATAAAGGGCAGGTGGTCCCTGGGAACGCTTGTCCCGGCCGCGGCCCTTTCGATCCTCGCCCCCTTCTGGTTCTACCTGGGCATGAATGCTGCGATGGAGATACTGGGGAACCGTCTGGAAGGGGCGGAGGATGGATTGACGTGGGGGCCCGGCTTCTATCTGGCTATAGTAGGAGCGCTCCTTGTGACATCTGTCCTGGGCCTTGCCATATACAAGAGAGTAAGGGAGAAGAGACAACCTCCCATCACTGCTCCGGAACCCGCTCAGAGGGTATTCACGGTAGTGGGAGAGAGCTGATCAGGCCGTCTCCCTGATGAACATGTCCGGATAGAGGTCCTTCAGGTAGTTGAAACCGATCACGATGACGATCAACGTTGGAAGGACCCAGAGGAGGTCCAGCATCGAAATCGGGTCCCCGTAATAGGACCAGTCGTAGAAGGCCCCCAGGAAATGGAATGGTGATAAGTATTTCAAGGCGGTCAGAAAAGGCTCCTGATAGGTCCAGTTCTGAAACTCGCATATCGCCATATAGGTCGCAGAGATACCTGTCTGTGTCATCATGGCCAGGATGGAATTTCCAATGAGGAAAAGGGATACAGGGTCTGTTATCCTACCCCTGAGGCCGAACTTGGAGAGTATCGAGAAAATTGCGACATACGAGAGATAGTTCAGGAACAGGACCACAATGGTGACAAAGACGATGCCGATCATCTCGATCCTGCTTTGGCCTATTGTCGGCGCAGCGAGCAGGGATAGCCCGTAGAGGCCCAGAGAGATCAGAACGGTGAAGAAGAGGATATTGAAGGTCTTGGACAGGACGTAGCTTTTGACCGATACCGGATAGTGGAACCATGTCCTGATCCCCCCCTTCACCTGATCCTGTGAGAAGACCGAGGCGTGGAATATCAGAAGGAAGAACTCGATGGTCAGGATGAACGCAACACCATAGGTCCATGCCACTGCTGTGGATGACTTGATCATTACCTCCCGCTCCTCGCCCCATATAAAGGTCTCATACACCTCATCCTCTCCCCCGGGGGAATCGTATTCTTCGTCGTCTTCCTCTCCCTGTGGGTCTCTGGCGAAATCGTACTGGTGTGTATCCTCGCCAGGGTCATATTCTCTCACCGGAGTTTGTACGGCGTAGAGTGCTGTGAACAGTCCGATGGAGAGGCCGAAGATCAGGAGCAGCAGGAGCACAAACATGGTCTTGAACATGGGTGAGAACGCATACCTTAGGTCCTTCCTCAGGGATGTCCTGAAAAAGTGTATCTGGTCGATCATTTTCTCACCCCCGAGAGTTCGGTGAAGACATCTTCCATGGAGCCTATCCTCCTGGACTCCATCACACCGATGTCGTTCAATGCCAGCTCCTTCATCATGGGCTTCATCAGGTCTTCGTCCTTCAGAAGGACGTGCAGGGTCTTCCCCTCCACTTTGTCTATCTTGACCCCCTTGATATCCTGCACGATCAGGATCGCCTTTTCCAGATCATCCACCACGATCGCGAATCCGGTCTTGAGATATCTTGCCCGTATCGCATCAACCGTATCTGTATCCCTGATCGACCCCTGGGAGAGGAAGGTGAGATGGTCAACGAAGTCCTCGTTCTCCAGGAGGTTATGGGATGTGAAGATAATGGCCCTCCCCTCTTTTGCCCTGACCCACTCCTTGAAATGGTCCTTGAGCCGTTTCTTTGTCTCAATATCAATTCCTATGAACGGCTCATCCATCAGGAGGATGTCGCGCCCCGTGGCGATCGCCCGGGCCACCTCTGACCTGTGCTGCTGTCCAAGCGACATATTTCCGAACTTCTTGTTGATGATATCTCCGATGTCGGTGGTATAAAGGGCCTCACACATCCGCTCGTCCTTGGTATCCCTGGTCATGCCTATGGACTCGCAGTACATGCTGAGGAGCTCATACAGCTTCATGTTCCGATACATCATCGGTATCTCCTCGATGGGCGTGCAGATCGCCCGTACCTCGTGGGGATGCTCGGTGATGTGCATTCCCTTCACCTTGACGAGGCCAAAATCCGGCCTGGTGACCCCTGCGAGGACCTTTATCAGAGTTGATTTTCCCGCACCATTGGCCCCAAATACGCCGTGGACCTCACCGTCACGGATCTCCAGGTCCACATCCCTCAGGGCCTGGGTATTCCCGTAGCTCTTTGAAAGGCCCTTGATCTCGATAATGGCGGTCAGATCGTCACCTCCCCATCAGATGTGGTGACGACCGTCGCCTCAACCACTTTGAATTTGATATCCTCCCCCCTCTGACCCGGCCCAGTCCCATCCTCCGATATCGATTCCGCAGTTCCATCAGGGGAAGGGAGATCATTCTCCTCCTGCTTGGACCCTATTTTGATATCTGTTTTTTCCACTGCCAGGTTTTGTTTTCCTATCTCCTTATTGTCCTTTTCCCCCGGGTCGGGAGGGGGTGGGCTCACGGCTTCGGGTCCATCCCCCTCTCTTTTCTCCAGAGCCCTCATCTTCAAATGATGTGCAGCATAGACCTTTTCGAACCTGGCCATTCTCCCCTTCCTCATGGCCCGTTGTATGTAGAACAGATAGCTGATAAAGAGGGAGATCAGCAATATGAGAAATATCAGTCCAAGAACGATCGTGGGGCTCCATAAATGTTTGTTCGGGCTATCCTCTATATCAAGGGGGTCGGTACCCGTTCTGTACTCGTCGTAGTTGGAGTAATGATCCCTGTCAGGGTCCAGATAACGGTCGAAATAATAGAGGTTATCCAGATGGTTCCTCTCCTCCCAGGTGTCATCCATTCCATCCATGTCGTTATCTGATGTGGATATCTCCGTTCCATCCGGCGTATAATAGGGCAGGAAGTAGATGCCGGATGATACCTTCCCTGCGACAACATTCGGGTCTTCATCTTCCCAGATATTATACCGGCAGTCGAGGAAGTCCAGGTCATCGTAGTAATCCATGTCATACCTTATCTCGTAGTCCCCGTAATCGTATGAGTAGTAATCATCGAAGTCGAAGGGGTCATCGGGGTGGTAGAAGATAGACAGGTTATCCCGAAGGAACAGGTTATTTTCGATCCGTATCAAATTGGGTTCATCGCTGTAATCGCTGTAATGATCCTCGTCCTCATCAATATATATCGAGATATTGAGATCCTCGAACGTACAATCCTCTATGGTGAACGTGTCGAAGTGATAGGCGTAGATCCCCCACTCTCCACCCTGGAAAGTCGTGTTGGAGATGAGAATTTCGTCAATATGTTCCACATGTACCGCATTGTCAAAATCGGAGAAGAGGCAGTTGATTATCCTGAGGTTGCCCCCATCCTCCAGCTCGATCATGTCATAGATCCCGATGAACTCACAGTTGATGACGGAGAGGTCATCTCTTGAATTCCCCCGCAGGGTCAGGTCATTACAATCGATAAAAATGCAGTTCTCCACTCTCTCCGAGGAGAATTCGATCATTCTCACGTTGTCGAACGTGGTATTTATCACATTTCGAATGTGAACCTCATTTGAGCCGTAATAGCTATCGTCATAGACCAACCGGGTGATCTCCTTCAAGGAGCAGTTGTGGAAGGATATGAAGGAATCATCGCCGGTGATCAGCTGGAAGATGGATTCCAGGTTGCAACCCTCGAAGATGAGGTTAACGTCGCCGACCATGGAGAACAACTCATCCCTGCTGTACTGGGGATCTCCCACCACCCCAAGGTTGAGGTCCAGCCCCTCGATGATCGCATCGCAATCGTTCAGGGAGATCTTGCGCTCCTTGTAATTGTAGAACATCCTCTCTCCGTGGGCTTCGAAATACCCTTCGATCTCCCCATCGATGTCCAGATAGGAGTCGTACATGTAGAGGGAGGAACTGCGGTCTGGGAGGTCGAAAATGCTCTTGGAATTATTCCCGATGATCGTGCTGTTTATCAGTATGAGCGTCCCGTCGTTGATAAAATCAAGGCCGTGGTAATATTGATCGCTTGCCCCTATGGTCAGGGTGCTGTCGATAAGGGTCAGGGTATTGCCCTCATCGATGTAGTAATGGTCGTGGAGCAGGAGATCGACCCCCATGAGGACGGTGTTGTCCGGAAGTATATATGCGCCCAGCTCGGGGACCGAATTGGGATCGTAGGAGCAGAACCCTCTCAAGGAGGTGGACCCCGAGGAGTACTCATGAATGGAATAGAAGAAAGCCTGGTCTTCAAAGGGAGAGCACCAGGTCTCCAGGATCGAATAACGGTAGTAGATCCCCTCCCGGAGGTAATGATCGGTCACATATTCCATATTCTCATCGTATTGCATGATGGTCGAGCCATTGTGAACGATGAAATAATAGCCGCCAAGGACCTTCATGGGCCCGCCGTTCGGAAAGGGAGATGCCCCATCTGGAAAGGTGACGCTCTTTCTGGTCATGGCCTCACTCGAGAGGTCGAAGACGACGTATTCGAGGGTCGAATATCTATCTGAAAGCAGCTCATCCAGGTAGATGAACGCTTCCACATTGGACCCATCGCAGAACAGGGAGACCCGATTGTCCGCACCAGAACCCGGGGACAGGTCCACCAGGGTATGCTCGTCGATCAACAGGAGGTCTTTACCGTACGTGGTGAGGTTGATCTCGCCCCCGGGCACCTGCCTGGCGACACACAGGACCTCGTCATTGGCGGCCATGTCCACGGTACCTTCGAATATTTCACCCATTTCGATGATCAGGTACTGCTCTGTCTCGGCGTCCATCCGATGGATATGGAGTTCGCCCCCGTCCTGGATCATGACCATGGGCGTTCCGTCGAGGCAATCGCTCCACATCCTTCTCGGCTCCTCCATGGATGTTCTGGTCTCTCCGTATACGTAATGGTCAATACCCCCCTCATCATCCACGGGGATCGATATCGGTACGAATTCGATCAGGGACCCCACTTCAACCAGATACCAGATGACCCCGTTG
>JAUVLN010000178.1 GCA_030600725.1 Thermoplasmatota archaeon
GGAAGATTACGAAGAATGAGTGCATTCCTTTGATAGTGCATGGATAGTGGGTTAATGGGAAGGGCCCAGGGGATCTTCTCCCTCAACAGGTTGGACCTTCATCCTCTTTACTGCCCTATTCCACCCTACATGTTCCCTGAGCTTCAGTCCACCGTATACAAGACCACCCAGAACGACGATCAACAGTACCAGGGACCCCCATAGATATACGGGGGAGGAGAAGAAACCCAGTATCGCACCCAGTCCGGCATTCTCCACCGTCAGGGTCAGGATCCCCTTCGAATCCTCCCTTGACCCGGCCCCATTATTCTCGGAGTAAACCTCGACATACACCGTGACACCCCCCCTGCGGGCATCCCGGTCAGCGGTGATCTTCACGGGAACGTCCTTCGATCCACCCTCCGCCAGCGTTATTGATCCATCCTCCATGGACACGGAGATCCCCCTGGACCTTAGCTCGTCTTTGTTGGTCAGGACGAAGATGAACTTCTCGTCCGAGTTCCCCGTATTCCTGATGTTCAGGGAGAATGTCGAACTGCCCCCTTGATCCACTTTCCCGTAACCTTCCACAAAGGATATCTCCGCCCCGTAGAAAGGGAGAACATCCACATTAGCGGAGTCCGCCACCACCGTTCCCTTGGTTCCCGTGGGCTGGGATAGGGCGGACCCTCCGACCGTCAGGACCGGCTGCAGGGAGGAGGAGGTGCCGTGCAGCAGGGTGACCTCCGCGAGGAATTCCCTTGTGGGGTCCTCCTGTGTGAGCGTGAAATTGTACTCGGAGAGGGCCACGCTCATGTGTTCGGACGGCTCGACGATCAGGACCACATCCACCGAATCGGTGATGATCCCCAGGTTCAGAAGCAGGGTGGCGGTGCAGTGAAAGGTACCTGAGCAGGATCCATTGAAGCTCACATCGAATGAGAGACCATCCTCTGCTATCTCCAGCTCCACCATATTCAGCTCGGGTGCTCCGCCTGTCGTATCCGGACATGTTGAAAAGCAGATCAGTAAAAGAACGTACAGAAATGCTGTGATGGTTCCGTGTCCGGACACGGCCTAAAGACCGTGTGGCTCTTATTTAATCATGTCCCCGCCTCCATTATTTCTTGAAGGCCCAGAGGCGGGAACCGAGGTAATTGATGATCGTAACCAGTACAATGACCATCAAGAGGGCGATCTGATACTCCGGCATCCCTTCGAACCCCATGATATTTACCGCCACATGGACAAGGACCGTCCTGACGATAAGGGCGATCGTGGCCACGGTAAAGAACTTCACATACTGTCCTGATGGTCGGACCGACCTGGCGTCGAACGTCCAGTGACGGTTCCACACGAAGTTCCACGTGGTCGCATAAGCGAACGATATCGCCTGGAATATGAATACGTATTTCAGATCGTATCCTGGAAGTGGGATGAAGCCGTCTCCAAGAAGCAGGAAAAGCCCGGTCAGGATCCCCAGATCCACTAAGATGCCGGACCCCCCGACGGCAAGGAACTTGATCGGCGGGGCCGATCCCGGATGGAGATAGAGCCACATCAGGTGCTGAACGTAGTTCACTATCACATCGCTACCCAGCTTGGATTCCCCGATCTCCCTGTCCTTGAACGTTATCGGGACCTCCACGACCCTGTTGTACCTTCCCTTGACCAGGACCTCAAGGAGGATCTTGTATCCCTTCGCCCGGAGGGGGGCACCTTCGATGACAGAGGGGCGGATCGCGAAGAAGCCGGACATGGGGTCCGAACATGGGGTCAGGGGGCGGGCCAGCATCGATGCCCCCCATGAGATCACCTTCCTCTTGAACGGCCAATCCTCGATCCCCCCTCCCCTCGTGTGCCTTGAACCGACCGCTACATCCGCACCATCGTGGGCTATCGCGCGATACAGTTCAGGCACCACCTCGATCGGGTGTGAGAGATCCGCATCCATCACAAGATGAATATCGCCCCTGGCTTCCCGGTAACCTTCCATTACGGCTGCAGAGAGGCCACGGTCCCGTGTCCTTCTGATACATCTTGCCCCTGGATACTGAACCGAGAGGCGCCGGACCTCTTCACAGGTACCATCCGGCGAATCGTCGTCCATCACCAGTATCTCATAGGGGATCGATTCGGATTCCAGGATCGAGGAGAGGCGTGGGATCAATAGTCCCATGTTGCCCCGTTCATTGTACGTCGGAACGATCACAGACAGCATCGGTCCATCCGCCACCATCTCACCCTCCCTTGCTGATATCCCCTATCCCTGAGGAGGAGCCGGGGGTTTTGGTACTGCTGGTTGTGCGGGTTTCACTGGAGCTGAAGGAGGCTTGGCCGGTGGCCGGGGTGCCGGTTTCACTGGAGCTGCTTTAGGCTTGGCTGGCGGCAGGTGCGCCGCTGTGGGTTTCGCAGGAGCTGCGGGAGGCTTGGCAGGGACCGCCGACGGTTTTGCTTTTAGCCCCGGTTTTATCGGCCCTCCCTCTACCTTGGCCACCTTTGATTCCAGCTCCTTCTGGAACTCCTCCTTCCCCTTGCTCGCGCCGGTCGCTTCCAGATAATCGGTGGAGGACTTGATGAAGCCCCTCCCCATCAGGACCTCATCATCGATGACGCTGGTACCTTTGCTCTTCTCCTCCTCCCTGTACTTCTGCAGCAGGGCGAACTTCTTCTTCTGCTCCTTCTTCTGCCTTAGTAAGCTTACAAGGACCAGGCCCAGGTATGAGATGATTATCAGGCCGAAGATCGCAGGGAAGGCGTAGATATATGGGCCGTATTGGGCATTTACCTCGATACCGAAGATCACCGTCCATATGGACTCTATTGGCAGGGGGAGGTCATGTGTCACCTTGACAACAAAGGTCTTGGTGGTCTTTAGACCCTGAGAATCCTCCACCTCCACGATAACGAGGAAGGAGTGATACTTGCCACCAGGTATGTCCTCGACATCGAACCTGTAATCGAATCCGCTGATACCTTTCCTCGCATCGACCACCACGTTGCTCTTCGATTCAACATACACGGTGTAAGTGAGGCTGAGCCACGAGTCCTGATAATCGTGGTCGGAATCGTCCTGATCGTAACAGCCCGTGAAGTTTATCCTTACATCTATTGTATGGCTCTTTTTCGTGCTGATCTTGAAAACCGGAAAATCGAATTCGTAATCCGAGTCGCTGGGGTCCTTCTCCTTCTCCCCCTCGATAAATAGTTTGATCACGGGGTAGAAGTCCTTCTCAAATTCTATCATGAAGAAGTTCTCATCGGGTACCGATGCAAGGGGCACATCGTCCTCTACGAGGAACTGGACCTTGTACTCGCCATTCTTGAATATGTAATCCGACTGGCCGTTCACCTCAAGCTTGACGTTCGTATCTATCTTGAACCTGAAAGCCCAACCGCCGGTCTCGTTGACCTTGATCAGTTCACCGTATCCCGATGTGAGATCCTTGCTGTAAACCACGTATCCATCGCTTCTGGTCATGATCATCTTCACCCTGGTGATCACCTTTCCAAGGTCAATGTAAGGGGACCACGCATCCCTGTCCCATACCGTTCCGTTGATGTATATGAACGGGCTCTCCCTGGTAGCGTGCGACTCGACGGTTCCTCCCATCTCCGCCACATGTTCGCCCGCAGTGTCCCACACCACCGCAGTTGCAACCAACGGTCGGTGGTTAATGGCCAGCTGGGAGACCTCCACGATTGCCTCTGTCCTCACCTCGTATGCCTCATCCACGGCGATGAAGGTGAGCAGATATGCGCCATCTGCCCACCCGGTCGTGTCCCATGTGATCATCCACTTCGAGAATGGAGGCATGATCGGATCCGATATGTCGGTAACGTCGCCCATCAGCGCATCCTCGATATACCACTCTATGCTCAGGATATCGTTTCCGCTGTTCGGGGCCGGGAAAGCGACGCCCTCCAGTTCCGCATCATCACCTCCCACCACCTTGCCGGACCTGTACTCCTCGCCGCTGATCTTCTTGAGGTCAACGCTGATCAGCGTGATCCCGACCCGGGCGACCTCATTCTGATTGTCCAGCTTGATCCTGTCGGAGTTACCGGTGGCACCTCCTGTTATCACGGCAAGGAAGGTGTATGATCTGGGATCCGCGTGCTTGCCAGGTTCGATGATCAACGATTCCAGCTCCATGTCCAGCTTCCCGCTCTCACCCGTGATCCAGGAGTTGTCTGGAGAGGTGATCACCTTGGGATCGTTCCCCACCGTGTATGAGATGACCGCACCCGTCAGGGGGTTCTCGTAGTTGTCCCTCACATTGATCTCGAACCACCAGTACACGAATATCATCGTGTCCCCCTGGGAGGAGGGCTTCTCATCGCCCAGGTCCACCTGATGCAGGAACGCCCCGTTGGGAGCCTCTATGAGGGTGGCATCGCTCAGCAGGGTTGAGAGGGTCTTCTTCCTATCACCCTCTGGTTTATTTGAGTCCATGTAAATTGCATCATCCTCACTTGTGAGATAGATGAAGGATGTAACCCCCGTGTCACCATCTGTCCTCAATCCACCCTCTGACTCCACATGGGAGCCGTCTACCCTCATCTCCCTCAGGGAAGTGATATCGAGTCGGGCTCCCCCGCCCTGCTTCCCATACTTTTCCAGATCGGTTCCCGAGACAATGCTCCCGGACTGGCCGCCGAGGGAGAGGATCTGGCTGTTCAAGATATCAACGAAATCCCCCTGGAGTAGAAGTTCGGAATCCCCGCCGATACCAGGTTGATTGTTCAGTATCTTCCCATCTCCTCCGCCCCCTCCGTGTGCCTCTATCAGTGACCCTGATACGGACAGATCGTTCCCGTTCATGGCCTGGATCGTGAGTAACGTTCTGGCCCCGGCGGTACCGGCCTGGGGCACACCCCCGACTAATCTTCCATCCTCTCCGTTCTGGGCCCATATCTCTATATCGGTATTGTTTATCTCAAAATCGGCTTCCATCGAGTTGAATACGACGTTCATTCCCCTTATTGTCAGATCCCCGGAATCCACCCTGTTCTCGGCGAATATCACGGCGTTCTGCAGGAATATCCGCTCCGGTTCCAGATGAAGGGTGAACTCATCGGTGGCCCCGGTAACCGTGAGCCTGGCCCTATCCTGGTCCTCGGGTCCATCGCCGATCATCTGGAACGATGTTTCATTATCGTTCTTGCACTCGAGGGACTCCATCACAACGGAGATAGCGCCCTGGATGATCAGATTGCCACCCTTGTGGATCTTGACATCCCCGAGGGACCTTGAGGTCGTAATTATCATCGTATCG
>JAUVLN010000285.1 GCA_030600725.1 Thermoplasmatota archaeon
GTGATCCCGTTTCGTTTTATTTTACTCCAAGGTCTATTAAACCAAGGAATATCTTTCAGTTTCATACTGCACCATAATATCTCTTTTGAATATAACCTTAGCTATACCATTAATTATTCAATATATTATATCAACATCACACTATTGAGTATGTCATGCCCAATGCCCTAATATGTATTTTCATCCAAGGTAATATTACTGGGGGGCCTAAAGTGCATCCCTCCAATTTCAAATAACTCCTTTACGTCCCATGTATGGACGTTCTCCTCTTCCGCTCCTCTTCTCTCGAACGTTTTGGTGAAACCCTTTTTCGATACGATGAGGAAGCTCTCCCTTCGAACCCCCCGCCTCCACTGGACCAGTTCAGCTTTCCTTTTGAGATCATCGAGGAGATCAATGCCCACAGGACGGTTCCTCCACTTGACCTCGACAAATAGTATCTCATCCGTATCCTCATCAATTGCGACGATATCTATCTCCTCTCCCTTGCGGTTCCACCATCTACCGATCATGGTGGGAGATATCAGGCTCTTCTCATCCAGTATAATCTGTTCTACCACACCCTCCATGGCCCTTGATATTATCTGCGGCATATCCTCCTTTACCTCATTTAGAACCCGCTCTGGGTCCGTTTCAAGCCTGGACGCTCTGGAGAAGATATATCTGAACCAGAATGCAAGAAAGGGATCCACGATCCGATATCTCACCCTTTTATTGTTGTCCACGGTAACTGGCCTCTCCCCCCTCACGAGCTCATACTCCCTGTCGAGCTCACCCAGGTATTTGGATACGGTAGCCTGGTTCAAGCCTGAATGATGTGCTATCTCGATAGGGGTGCTTTTCCCCCGACTGATGCTCTCAAGGAGAGAGAAATATCCCTTGTGCTGCGAGCCGAATTCCATCGTCAGGATATTCACCCCCTCCTCCCTCAGGAACGATGAGGTCCCCATGAACATCTCCCTTATGATATCCCTATCCTTTCCGATCTCATCCAGATATCTGGGAACCCCGCCGAATATCGAATAATACCTCAACCCCTCCTCCTGGTCTATCCCGTTCGCCCCCATCAGCTCCAGTGATGAATATATATCAAAGGGGCCCAGCCTCATCATTCCATTTGCCCTTCCGAAAAGAGGTTGTTTGGCATCCCGGAATATCCTCTTTATCATGCCCACATATGATCCAACCGCGATGAAGAGAGGTCCGGAACCATCCTTCAGATCGTCCCATATCCTCTGAATGGAATTGAATATCCCGGGGTCTACCTTTGAAAGGTTCTGGAACTCGTCAATGATCAGGATGAGGTCTCTCTTTTTGCAGATGTCGAACAGATCATCCCATGATACTATGCTGGGACGGTGGCCGATAATATCCTCCAGGGCGTCCTCACAATCCCGGAATATCAGATGTTGGCTCTTGGGTTCTATAAAAAGGTAAATGCCCGATCTTCCCCTGAGGAACTCCTTGACCAGGCTGGTCTTTCCGATCCGCCTCCTGCCGTATACCACGACCATCTGTGCTTTCTTTCTGGATCTTTCATGGAACCGGGCAAGTTCGAGCAGTTCCTTCTCACGATTTATAAACATAGTTACTGGCCAGTAAGTTACTGCTCAGTAATTAAAACTTTCCCAATGGTTCGCCCGCCCGGTATTCGGGGTCGATCCGTTGAGTTCACGATCCTATCCACTCAGCTCGCCCATCAGTCATCATAGATCAGCTAGGTCTCGTTCATCATCGTGGAGTGGGTGTATCGTACGGTCTGTATTTATCAATAACTGTTTGATCTCTATTGTTGAAAGTTTTAAATAGCCTCTGCTTTCTCCCCGGGTCGTGAAGGTACTTCCGAGAATGAGAGAACTCCTGAGGCAGGGACCCGTCCACGTGACGCTTATCGACCCGGATAAGCAGTCCCCGATGGAAGGGGCCAGGATCGCAAGAGCCGCACAGGAAGGGGGGACCAATTTCATCCTGATCGGTGGGACCTCCGGCGTCGACCTCCAGATGCTGGATGCCACGATACAGGAGGTCAAGGAGGCCACCTCGCTCCCCATCATCACCTTCCCCACATCCTCGGCCATCATCTCCCACCACTCTCACGCAATACTCTTCATGAGCCTGATGAACTCCAGCAACGTCAGGTACGTCATCAGGGAGGCCTCCCTTGGGGCCGAGTTCATCAGGGATGAGGGTATCGAGGGCCTCTCTACAGGCTACGTTGTCGTCGAGCCCGGAATGCTTGTCGGAGAGGTGGGCGAGGTCACCCTCATTCCCCGGGACGACCTCAGGACCGCCCGGGGTTACGCCCTCGCCGCGGAGATGTTCGGTTTCTCGCTGTTCTACCTCGAGGGGGGTTCGGGGGTCCCCGAGCCGGTCCCCACGGAGATGATCTCGGCAGTCAAGGACGTGCTCACCATCCCACTGGTGGTGGGGGGAGGGATAGACACCCCTGAAAAAGCCGGTGATGCGGTGAATGCCGGAGCGGACATCATCGTCACGGGTAACATCGTGGAACGGGGTGAAGGGACCGAGGAAGCGGTAAGGGCGATCATCGAGGAGATGGAACGCAGATGGAAGATCCGCTGATCGTCAACTACAGCTCCCCGATCGGAACGCTCCAGGCGAGGTTCAATGAGAGGGGATTGTTCAGGCTGGGGCTCCTTTCCAATATGAACGAGAACAGGGAACCATCCGGAGAGCATAACGATCCACGGTGGACCATGTTGAAGGATCGTTTGGACGATTACTTCGCGGGAGAGGGGCTCGATCCGAACGGGATGGACCTGGACCTCTCATCCATCTCCGATTTCAGCAGGGACGTGTACAAGGAGCTTGCGAAGGTCCCGCGTGGACAGGTGATCACATACGGGGACCTTGCGGAAAGGGCGGGACATCCAGGGGCGGCGAGGGCAGTGGGGAGGGCGATGAACTCCAACCCTTTTCTTCTGCTGGTCCCCTGCCACAGGGTGGTCGCCAGGGGTTCGAAAGGGGGATATGCCATGGGCGGATTCGCCATAGGAACGGAGATCAAACGCATCCTTCTATCCCTGGAAGGGTCGATCGACCGGATCCGATGAAACGTCCAGGG
>JAUVLN010000259.1 GCA_030600725.1 Thermoplasmatota archaeon
GTTGAAAGGCGATCCCGGATAATCGTACAACAGGCCGCCGTAGGCCTTGAAGACGAGGTGGAGCTTGGGGTATCCCTGTGCCGGGGCCTCCCCCTCCTCGTCCGTGTAGGTCACGACGAACTTGAAGGTGTCGTCCTCCACACCCATCTTGGGGTTCACCCTCTCATCGGTCAGAATGGGCGCCTTCCCGGTCTCTCCGAAGCTCTCGTTCTTGGAGTAGTAGATGTTCTTGACCCCACCGTCCCTGTTGTCCCTCCAGACCACGTGGGCGACACCCGCGTCGGAGAGCGCGACCGAGGAGTGATCCTGGGTGGTTCCGATGATGGGGTCGTTCACCTTGTACGTCCCCTCCCTGGTCCCGTTTGCGTAATACGCCGTCGCCTCGATGTCGGACCCTCCGGAGGCGTTGGTCCAGGTCACCACCATGTTCCCGAAGAGGTCCATGTCGATCCGGGGCTCGATCTGCGCCCCGATATTGGAATCGGGATGGACACAGCTGTCGGGGCCAAAGGACCTGCCCCGGTCCACAGATCCGCTGATGTAGATATCGGCCGTGCTCATCTTCTGATCCCGCCATACAACCATGATCCTGTCGTCGTTCACCGCGAGGTCGGGAGATGATTGGTCGCTGCTCGTGGGGTCTATATTGACCCTGACGGAAGGTGCGAAGCTCACCCCCGTATCGTTCGAGGTGGCCATGTAGATGTCCACATCCCAGGTCCTGTCGTCCTGCCAGACCACGTGGACCATGCCGTCATTCCAGGCCTCTATAGCCGGTTCAAGGCAGTCGTAATCAAGATATACATCGCTTGCACGCACGCCGGAGGAGTAGTATTTGCCGTCGCCGGAGTGGGATACGTATATCTGGAAGCTGCCCTGCATCTCCCTTGAATCCTCCCAGGCCACGTAGATGTCGCCGTCGGGGGAGACCGCGATCGCCGGGTCGTACTGGATCCCCTCGAAGGACCAATCTATCAGGATATCCTCGGAGAAGGTCGTACCGTTGTCCGTTGAGCAGGAGATGAATATCAGGTACTTGCCCTCCCTGTTGTCCTCCCATGCGACGTAGATCGTCCCATTCGGGGCAACCGCGATCGCGGGTTCCCTCTGGGCCGTACGGTCATCCCACGGCACATCGTTGATCGTCGTATCGTCGACCCGCACCTCGGGCCCGAAGTTGTTCCCACCGTCGGAGGAGGCCCTGAGATATAGGTCGGAGGATCCGTTCCTGTCGTCCTCCCACACGATATAGACATGTTCGCCGTGAACCGCTATATCCGGTTTGATATGATTCGCATATCCTCCATCCAGGTTCATAAGCACATCCTTCCTGAAGGCAAGGGACCCCTCCACATCCCGGGAGACATCCGTCATGATGAACAGGGTGGAGACCAGCATAAAGGATATCAGAAGGTTCTGCAGGATCTTCATGGATCTCCCTCCCATTCAAGGTCGTCCTCATCCCACCCCTCCAGATCCTCGATCTCGAGGAACTCATCCTCCCTCACCTCATCCATCTCCGGGATATCATCCTCGATCTCCGGAAGCTCCTCCTCATCGGGAGGTTCCTCCATCTCCAGGACCTCATCCCGTTCAGGGGGCTCCTCCATCTCCAGGATCTGGTCGCTCCGGGGAAGCTCGGTAACACCGACATCCATCGGGGTCACCTTCTTGGAAGGTCTCTTCTTCCGTCCCTTCTTCCTGGAGCCTCTTTTCCTGTTGGCGGAGTCCTTGATACTCTTGATATCCTCATTCGTGAACAGGGCCCCACAGGACATGCAGTAGTCATCCGTCAACTTGACCTCGGCATCACAGTGGGGGCACAAGGGGCTGACCCATTCGGTCTTGACCTCCGGGAAACCCTCTTCCCCCGGACCTACGAGCACCGGAGCTTCATCCTTCCTGCTGCGTGTGACGAAGGCCCCTATTAGAATACCTATCAGAATCCCGATTATCACCAGGAGGATCATTATCGGTATGAGTTCAACGAGATGGTCGCCCAGGCCCTTCTCACCGTCGGAGGGCTCCCCTTCCTCCTCCTCCCGGGCCTCCATGACCTGGAGGAGGACGGGCTCCGATCCGACCCTGAAGGTCCCATCGGAAACCTCGAGCCAGAGGTGGTGTACGCCTATCCTGGTCAATTCCACCTCGATCCTTGCGGAGGTGCCCAGCAGTTTCTCTCCGGGATAGCCCTCCATGTCGGAATACCACTTGTATGTCAGGTTGAGACCCTCGGGATCGGATGAAGTGGATCCGTCGAGGGTGATGAACTCGCCCTGCCGGATGAAGTCCGCACCCGGGATAAGCTGCATGACAGCTTCAGGGGGCAGGTTCTCCTCGTACAGCTCCACCTCCACCCTCTGCGGTGTCGATACCACCCAACCGTTGCCCGCCCTGTCCCTCACCCTGAACTTGATGAGGTTGAAGGGACCCTCATCAAGTGTGAGGGTCGTACTTGCCCTGAACAGGCCCACGTCCACCTCCTCGATGGAGGCCATTTTTATCCACGGGGAGTAGCCGCCCACACCATAGCTGATCCATCCGGATACCGTGGATACGGCCATCTCGATGCCGTCCCTATCTATCCCGGATTCGTCCTCTATGACAGATACCGACACTGTCACCTTACGGTTCATCTGCTGTATCGAGGAATTGGGTTCAAAAGAGGAGAATATCGGCAGGTTCTCGTCAACGTATATGGTCCCCAGCTCGCTCTCTGCGGTGTTTCCGGCCACATCGACAGCGCGCCACTGGACATATCCGTAACCTGCGAATGTGGGGTTCACATCCACGGAAGGATAGGCAGCGGCTCCCTGTCCGGCCAGGCCGACGCTCTCCCACGGCAGATCGTAGAATCCGTGGGCGTGGCCGAACCGGTATTCGATCGTGTCGAAAACTGTCCCGGACAGGGGGTCCTGTATCTCGCTGGAAAGCGTGATCGCCTCCTTCCGGACGTAGGTTACACCTGTTCCACCGACAATGTCGATGGACGGAGGAGTGAGATCCACATTGAAGTAGGAGACCTCGGATATGGATTCCCTTCCGACATTGTCCGAGACGGACCATTGTATGTAATGTCCCCTCCCCTCTGGCATCGAGGGCTGGACGATCAGCCGTTTTCCGTTCTGAACATCCACTACGCCGAACACATACTTCCATGTGGTCAGTTCGGATGAATCGGACCCATAGGTCCTGTACATGGCCGAGGAGCCGTCGATGTCCGAGACGGGATCGCTGACGACGACCGTGAACTCCGCATATCTGTCCTTGACCCAATCACCGTCATCGGGAGTGAAATTCCGGAACACGGGTTCGGTCAGGTCGATCAGCATATCCCAGTTCGAACGGGGGCCCGCATTTCCAGCATTGTCCACGGACCATAGGGAGAGCTCCAACCCACCCTCGGGAAGGATTATGAGATCGCC
>JAUVLN010000212.1 GCA_030600725.1 Thermoplasmatota archaeon
GGACATCATGAAGAAGGCGCAGTAGGCCTTGTACGCGGACCAGACGTCGGACTTGGCGGATATCTCCATTGGAGAGTGCATGGAGATCAGGGCGGGGCCCGCATCGACCACGTCCATGTTCAGTTCGGCGAGGAACTTCGCTATGGTCCCGCCGCCTCCCTCATCCACCTTCCCCAACTCTCCCGTCTGCCAGGGCACCTTTGCTTTGTTGAACGTCCCCCGGATGAGCCCCATGAACTCGGCGCTCGCGTCGCTGGCTCCGAACTTGCCCCCGGAACCCGTGTATTTCGTAATACATATCCCCCATCCAAGCCTGGCTGCATTGGTCAGCTCGTGCACGTCCTTGAACGAGGGGTTCACGGCCCCGTTCACATCCGATGATATCGCCTTTGTATTGGAGAGCGCCATCCGAAGCAGCCGATCCGGATAGGAGCTGTCCTTGAGCTCAAGGAGGCGTGAGTAGACCTCCTCCAGGAACCTTGATTTTATCGACGTCGCCCCGTCGGACCCTATCTCCTCCTTGTCGATGATGAGCGCGATCGAGGTCCTCGTGGGGGACTTTATATCCAGAATGGACTTGATGAGTGTGAAAACACATATCCTGTCGTCCTGACCGTAACCCCCTATCATGGATCTGTCGAAGCCTATCTCCCTGGCCGGTCCCGCGGGAACCACCTCGAACTCCGCGGAGACGAAATCCTCCTCTATCATCCCGTACTTCTTGTTGAGATATTCAAGGACCCAGTACTTCACCTTCTTCTTTGGCTTCTTATCTTGAAATGGGAGGGAGGCCACAAGAACGTTCAGCTCCTCACCGGTGATACCCAGTGGGAGCTTCCTGTCGGCCTGTTTCTTCTTGTAAAGGTGGGGGAGGAGGTCGGCAATGGTGAATACGGGATCCCCGGGGTCCTCGCCGATGTGTATGTCCACGCTCTTTCCATCTCCCCTGATGACCGTCCCGTGGATCGCAAGGGGTATATTGACCCACTGATACTTCTTGATCCCACCGTAATAGTGCGTCTTGAACAGGGCCAGCTTCGTCTCGCCATCCTCATAGAGCGGGTTCTGCTTGAGGTCAAGCCTCGGGGAATCACTGTGCGCGGCAACCAGGTTCGCCCCCTTCTCTAGGGGATCCTTTCCCAGAACCACCGCAGCCACGTTCTTGTTCCTGTTCACCACATATATCCTGCTCCCCGATCTGTAGCTTTTGACCTTGTCGATGTGCTTGAACCCGCCCTTTTCAAGCATCTTCACGATATCCACGGTTACCATCCTCTCTGTCTTGGCCTTTGATATGAAATCGATGTACTCCCTTGAGATACTCTCTATCTCGCCCTTCTGGGCCTTGGTCGCACTTTCCCAGATGGGGCCTTTCTTCATAGTCAGGGACTTCTGCTTTTTACCCGGCATGGATATTCCTCTGATAACGCTCCTAATCGCTCCCCTGCAATTTAACCTTTACAAGTAAATATGTTGTTATTTCTCGAATAAGTATTATATCGCCAACGGGCCTACCGGAAACGATGTACGAGATAGAGGTGAAGGCCGTGCTTTTCCTCGGCTCCTCCGAAGCTTCTATCAGGGAGGCGGCCCAGCAGGCACGAGAGAAGCTGTTATCCATCGGGGTGCAGGAGAGGGACCATCGGATCCAGACCGACCTCTACCTCGAGCATCCCAGCCTCGATTACAGGCTGACCGACGAGGCTTTTCGTATAAGGTGCCAGGAATGGAAAGAGGAGAGGAGGAGCGATATGCACCTTACCTACAAGGGCCCCAGGATCTCGGAGAGGACAAAGACCCGCACCGAACATGAGCTCCCCCTCGGCCCCAAAGCAACCCGGGAAGGGGCATTGAAGCTCTTCGGATCGCTGGGATTCAACTTCTCGAAGGAGGTGGTCAAGGAGAGATGGACCTTCGATCACGGTGATATGATCCTTTGCATAGACGTCGTTTTGGGCCTGGGGGCCTTCATGGAGGCGGAGGTCATGGGAGATGACATAGAGGGAGGAGAGGAGCGGATCCTGGCATTCCTGGAGGAGAACGGATGGAATGATACCGAGAACATATCTTACATGGAGCTCCTTGAGGGGGGACAAAGTTAAAATCAGCCTCGTCGGATTGGGGGGCAGCAGGTGGTCGTTTGACTCAGGGCAGGGAAAAAATGAACAGGATCAAGGAGGAGCTGAGCCACAATGAGAGACGGCTCCTTCTTGCGCTGAAGGATGAGAGGTCGCTCCGGCCGGAAAAGGCGATGAGGAAAGGCGGTTTCTCCAAGGAGGTGGAGGTGATGAACGGCGCATCCTGGCTTCGCTCGAAAGGGCTGATATCCATCCACGAGACCGTCAGGATCAAGGTATCCCTCGGCAGGAAGACATACGCCACTCAGGGGCTTCCGGAGAGGAAAGTGCTGGAGGCTGCGAACAAGACAGGGGGCGTGATCAGCCTCTCCGAACTGGAGGAGAAGGGAAAGCTCGGCAAACAGGAGATCGGCATTTCGATCGGCTGGATCAACAGGAAGAGGTGGGGTAAGGTCAAAAAGCAGGATGGGGAGATCTACATCGTGGTCTCGGATACCGGTAAAAATGCCGTCGGGAAGAAGGGCGAGGATGAGAGGATCATCGATCTGCTTATGAGGAAGGAGATGGAGGCGGAGGATATCCCGTCTCAGGTCCTCAAGGATCTCAAGGGGCGCAAGGACGTCATCTCCGAGAGGGAGGAGGTCGAGAGGAGGCTTGAGCTCACCGACGCGGGAAAGGCGATCGTTGAGAGCGGTATCGAGCTGAAGAGGGAGGTCACGGCGCTCACACCCGAGCTCCTCAGGTCCGGAAAGTGGAAGGAGGTGGAGTTCAGGAGATACGACATAGAGGCCTTCGCCCCCAAACCGTCCGGCGGAAGGGTGCATCCGCTCACAAGGATCATCGAGCGCATCAGGCGCATATTCATGGACATGGGGTTCAACGAGATCACGGGCAACTTCTCGGAGCTGGAGCTGTGGAATATGGACTCGTTGTTCATACCCCAGGACCACCCGGCGAGGGATATGCAGGACACGTTCTACCTGGACACACCAGAGGATATCCAGCCGCTTCAGTTCAACACGAACAAGGGAATCGACCCTGCGGGCATCTTCAAGGATGTGCACGAGACGGGCGGGGACACGGGATCGAGGGGGTGGGGCTATGATTGGTCCCTGGACAAGGCGATGAAGCCGATCCTGAGGACCCACACCACGGTGAACACCATCAGGTACCTGTATGACAACCCGGAGCCGCCGATCAAGGTATTTTCAATTGAGAAGGTATTCAGGAACGAGGCGATAGACGCCCACCATCTTCCCGAGTTCCATCAGATAGAGGGCATACTCGTGGAAGAGGGTGCATCGTTCAACATGCTCGTGGGGCTCCTGAAGGAGTTCTACAGCAAGATGGGGTTCGATCAGATAAGGATCAGGCCGGCCTACTTCCCCTACACCGAACCCTCCATGGAGGTCGATGTGTTCTTCAAGGGTAAGTGGATGGAGCTGGGCGGCTCGGGCATATTCAGGCCCGAGGTCACGCTGCCGACAGGCGTGAAGGCGCCCGTGCTTGCATGGGGGCTGGGCCTGGAGAGGCTCGCCATGATGGTCCTGAACAGGAAGGATATCAGGGACCTGTACATATCCGACCTGGACTGGCTTAAAGCAGTGCCCTCGATCTAGGGGATCTATTTAATAAATACCCCGAGGCAAAAGTGCGGATGATCCACTGCCTCCCAACCGGTGATATCGGGGCGGGCGGATCCATTATTTCGGCCAGACGCCGTAGAAGACCGAGGCTACGACGGTGGGCTTCTCGGTTTCCAGTACATCCGAATAGTCCGATAACCTCCCGTAGAATATCCGGTAATCGAGGGGGCCCTCCAGCAGGGAGGCCAGGGCCGTACCGTTGGCTATCTGGTCGTTCAGCCTCTTCTTGGCCATCTCGACGAAGGATAGATGATCCCCCTTCCTGTAGAGGATATCGAGCATCTCCTCGATGTTGTGAAATATCATCCTCTCGTGATCCTCGGGGATATCCTCGACCCCGTAACCGTGGCCAAAATGGGTGAGGTCACCGGTCAGCACTATCGCCGTGTCGTCGTCCACCCTGCCCCTCAGTTCCCGGCCGAAACGGAGGTATTCCTCTGCGAATACAGACAGATCCTCACCAAGACGTCCGCGAAAGGGCAGGAATACCTCGTCGATCTCAAGGGGGGGCAATCCCAGCTCCTCCGAGAATATCACCGATACCGCCCTGAATCCGTCCAGGGAGAACTCAAGTTCGGGCCGATCGTAGTAGCCTCCGTGCAGTACCCCTATGGCCAGGACCTTGTTCTTTCCGGACCTGTGGATCGCCCTGATCGTTCTGATGAGGGCTTCCAGGC
>JAUVLN010000237.1 GCA_030600725.1 Thermoplasmatota archaeon
AAGGATTATATATTATTATTATTAGTGTATCTATTGTTCCATTGGAAATGAAAAATGTGACAGATCGAAGAAGATCAATTCACTTCACCTCATTTTAACAGTAAAGTGTCTATTAGATCTGTAAATTTTAGACGCACTTGCTACATGGATCCGTGTTAGTAGCGTCCACTTCGGAGAGAATAAGGTAATTAGACGATACTGGATGAGATCAATATTCATCTCCAATGGAAATGAAGGGGTCCCTATTACATAGTGTCCATTTAGGTCACTCAATATATAAGTAAATAATATACGAGATAATTTCAGGAGGAATTCTCAAATGCCAAGGAGATCTTCGAACTCTTTTACTATATCCTTGAGCACCTTATATCTTATATTAAGCATATCTGAGATCATATCCATGTCGTCTATCTCATCCTTAACGAAAAGGGAATAGACCTCTCTTTCCACATATGTATGGGAGATATTGGAAATGATCTCATTTGTGTCCTCGAAGGCTCTCTCCCTCAAGGCCAAAAGCCTTCTCCTTCTCATTTCCATCTCATTAAGTTCCATGTTCATATTTGATATCAAAAATTTCAATTGTACAAGCCTCTTCACATCGTCTTCTATACATATCGCTTTGTCCAGATCCTTTCTTAGGTTCTCCAGAGTGGGATCGGTAAAAGCGGGTAGGGCCGCAACAACATCCTCTTTCATTTCCCCTGTCAGTTTTCCGTCAACCTCAACCTTTGTTTCGGTTATGGCCTGATCCATATCCTTTACATTGAGCCCACATCCATATTCTTCAAAGGATGTGATCACCTCATTGTAGGTATGGGGGCCGATATCGATCCTAACCGAATACCTTTTTCTGGGGGTGAATACCTTTCTTGGAGGCCCTCCCTTGGAGGATCGCTCCTCGTATGACTCGACGAAATCATGTTCCTCCAGCACCTTCAGATGCTTCATTACCGCCTGCTGACTGATGTGCAGTTCCTTTGAAAGTTGAAGAGGATAATTGTTGTCACGTGATAGCTTCCTCAGGATCTTCCTCCGTATCGGATTCTCAAGTACGGAGAGGATCATGTCCAGCTGAAGTTCTTCCATGTCTTTTGGCATACTATACAACAAGAGGTTGTTATGTTGTGTTATCTATAAATACATTTGTCCTAATCCTCAACCTTCTTGACCAGTTTCTCATGATATCGACGATAGAAACCTCTCTCGAACCTCACCAGCTTCGCCACATTCTTGGACCTGGTCATCAGGATGTCATCCCTGTGCTTGACGGTCCTCTTGTAGAAGCCGTCGATCACCAGGGTGGCCGCCCTCCTCTTATCCATTATCTTCAACGAGATCATGGAGGAATCGGGAATGACGATCGGCCTTAGCGAGAGTCTGAACGGGGAGATGGGAACCATCTGGATAACGTTCAGCCTTGGGTCTAGAATGCTTCCCCCTGCGGACATGGCATAGCAGGTGGACCCGGTTGGTGTTGAGAATATGATGCCGTCCGATTTGATCCTCTGGACCTTCTCCATGTCCACGTGGATCTCGAAGGACTGGATCTTTGACGGAGTGGAGGTCAATACAACGACCTCGTTGGCAGCATCGGGAACCGACTCGCCGTTGATCAGGGTATGTATCTTGGACCTCCTCTCGATGATATACTCCTTTCGGATCAACCGATCAATGGCCTTCAGGGCATCTTTCGGCTCAACCTCCATGAGAAAGCCAAGGGAACCGATATTGATGCCTATAACGGGGTTATCGCTGTGCTGAAACGAATAGAGCAGCGTGCCGTCCCCGCCGATACAGAGGTTCACGTCAGCCTTGATCCTCTCGATCGGCTCGAATGCGAACCTGTCTGTCTCGATCTTGCCCTCCATGTGATCAGAGATCGTCAATGATACGTCCACACCCTCATCCTCTAGCCTCTCGAAATACGAGATGATCTTGTAGGATAGGGCGAGAGCGCCCTTCTTCTTCGGGTGGGGTACAAGACAGAACCTCATCCTTGTCCAACCTCCATCGAACGACGGTATAGATCGAATATCCTCGGGGCGAATGAGGGATCGCCCAGAGAGATCAGATCGTTGATATCATCTGCTTCATTGGTTAATATGTATTCTCCCCATTCTCCGCCCTTTCGATACCAATAAGAGCTTCCCCCCGCCTCTTTGAGAATGAGGGTGCCCGCAGCGATATCGATCATCCTCGGGGGCCGTGAAATCATCGCAAAGAGGTCCAAAGAACCCTGGGCGACCAGGCACATCTCCAGGGAGACACATCCCAGGTATCTTCCCTTTCCGGGCAGTGAGAGAAGGGAGGCATTAGCCCTCATATTGACCTCCGAGAGATAAGAGGAGAAGGTGGCCTCCTGGAGAACCATCTCCCTTGTATGGATCCGATCTCCGTCCCGGAAAGCCCCCGAACCAAGGGAGGCGTGATATGTGGTTCCGCGGATAATGTCGGTTACCACTGCATGTTGTACCTTTTCCACACCTCCCCTTGATATGGCCAGGGAGACGCTGAATACGGGTATTCCGTTCACCGCATTGTGGGACCCGTCTATGGGGTCTATAATGAGTGTAGAATCGGAGCCACGATCGAGAAAACCCGTCTCCTCTGAAAGGATGTTCATCTCCGGTGCGTTATCGTCCAATATCTTTCGGGCGATATCCTCGGCTGCAACATCGATCTCCAAGGTTGGCGTCCCATCAGGGCCTGTACCCACGATGGTATTCCCTCCGCCGTGAGGATACTTCTCAAGGATGCCCTCACGCACCCCGTGGGCGATACGGAATAATATATCTATCTCCTTCACGGGCGAGTTGACGTTCCTGGGGCCTTATTAAACCTTCCCATGAGGTTTGATCCTTAAAGACAGATGAGTACGGCCGCACCACGAGATCTATCCAATCTATTTGTGGGCGAACCTGCCTACAACGCCGTCCTCTTCCGATAATCTGAAGAAGCCGAACCTCTCGAACTGGACCATCTGCCCCTTTCGGGCCCTCTCCTTTGCCCCTTCCTCCGCCCATCCTTCCTGTACCGAGCCGTTCGGGAACAGCACCCGGCAGCGTACGCCGTTGAATGGAACCCACTGTATTATTCTGCCACCCCCCTTTCTTATGTCCGAGATCGAGATATCCTCCCTCTCGCCCGTCAACGGCTTCACCGTTCGTATCCTGACACTGCAGAGGTCCTTGAGGCGTACAACACCCCCCACCTCGAGCGCTGCGATCTCCTCCCGGGGCACGTTCAGCCTTACATGGCCATCAAGGGGAGACAGCTCATACTCCCTGTATCCTCTCTCCCGGTGGTCCGGGTGGAGGGGGGATCTGCCCGTCAGGGAAACATCCGTCGATATGACGATCTCTACCGGATCTGCCACGAAGTACAACCTATCGGTTCCGTCGTCGATCAGGTCCTTGTTCATCGCGTTGAAGTTCTCCCAGGAGAAGGTGACGTCCACCGATTTGATCCCCACATTGTACCAGTACCTCCTGAGAGCCTCGGGCTCGAAACCCCTTCCGGATAGCGCCCTGAGCGTCCCCAACCTGATATCGTCCCATCCGGAATAATTCCCCTGTGCCATCTCCTCCTTTATGATGGATGTCTTCAGGACGGTGTCCGGTATGGATACGAGGCCGTAGTGAATGAAGGTGGGCAGACCCCATCCCATATGTCGGTATACGAATTCCTGTCTGAAAGTGTTGTTTAGGTGGTCCTTGCCTCTCAGAACGTGCGTACATCCCATGAGGTGGTCATCTATTGCAACGGCCAGGTTGTACAGAGGGAAAACCCGGTACCTGTCGCCGGTCCTGGGATGGGGCACGTCCCTTATCCTCATCCCGACGAAATCCCTCACGGCGGGATTGGGATGTTCCAGGT
>JAUVLN010000248.1 GCA_030600725.1 Thermoplasmatota archaeon
TGGGCCCCGAATGAACGGGGCCCGCATACCGGTCTTATTCCTTCCTTTCAACCTGATAGAGGATGTCGTCCCACGGGTGCCTGTATAGGCCCTGGTTCATTCTCTTCTGGTCCAGAGAGTGGCCTATGAGGCCAATGGACCTCCCTAGAACAAAGAACCCATTGAGGTATCCAAGGTCCACTATACGGTCGACCTCCTCCTTGGAGAAGAATCCCGTGGCGTAGAGCATATCCACCATAAGCACGCCTATGGTACCGTCCACGTTCAGGATCAGGTTCGATTTCTTCTGCGTCGTCACTCCCTGAACGCTCAGGGCGAAATCCAGAAGGTCGGTCCTGGGGAAGTTGTTCCTGGCATACTCGATAAGAAGGGTGACCCTTCCGTCGGGGTTCTCAAGGGATTTGACCCGGTGTCCGATCCCGGGGATCTTGATGTTTCTGTTCTTCATGTCCTTGACGAACTCCCTTGGGCCCATTCCATCGTTGTATGCCCTTTTCATGTGCTTGGCGCATCCGTCGACCGCCCCGCCGAACCTGGGCCCGATGGTGAGCAGCCCGGAGCATAGACAGGATATCAGGTCCTTTCCAGCCCTCGATGTCACGATCGCATTATGGGCCCCTGATACGGCGGGGCCGTGGTCGGCGACGATCATCACCGCAAGCTCGATGAACTCCGAGGCCCATCTGGGGAACTTCCTACCGAACCATAGGAGCGCTATCACGTCCCCTAGTTTCCCCCCTTCGTGAACTATCTCGGATATGGGGTAGCCTCCATACACGACCTCCTCCCCACGGTCGTCCGCCACCGATGATATGAATGACGTGGGCTTTCTTATGACCCCCCTCTTCAATGCGTCGGCGTAGTCCATGGGTATGTTCGGAAGCGTCTCCGGCTCCTCGATCGGGGTTATGTTGCCCTCATCCCTGAGTTTGAGGAAGGTCTTCGCGATCTCCTCACCCAGGGTGTCAAAGGATCTGGGTACGACCACTCCCACCTTCTTGAGAGCGCTGTTCTTCGCGTCGGCCGTCTCGGTCTCGACCCCGGCCTTTGCCCCGGCGTGGCCGAACTGAACCCCGGCCGGGAACACCTTTGAGCAGGTTCCCATGACCCAGAATACGAGGGGTTTTGTCAATCTTCCGCTCTTGACGGCCTCGACGACCCTGTACTCCTCATCTCCGCCCAGCTCTCCAAGGGCCACCATCATCTTGATCTTGGGGTTCGCCTCATATCTGAGAAGGTGATCTATCAGGCTTGAGCCCGGATACTTGTCCCCTCCGATGGCGACTCCCTCGAATATGCCGTCCGTGTTGTGGGATATGATGTTGAACATCTCGTTGAGCAGGCCCCCGGATTTTGTTACAAGGCCCACGGACCCTCTTCTGTAGAGCTTCTGCTCCTTGATGTTCTCTATGGTGCCGCCGGTATTGCCCACCTTGAACGCGCCTGCGCCGATCGCTCCCACGGTGGCGGGGCCGATGATGATCTTCCTCATCTTCCTGGCGATGAAGCCGAGCTCCCTGGCCTTCCTCTCGGGCATACCCTCCGCTATGATCGCAACCACCCTGATCCTCCTGTTCAAAAGCGCCTCCTTGGTTGAGGGGAATGCGGACCTGAACGATGCGAAGTTCACCATGACATCCACATCCGGATGGGCGTCCGTCGCAGCCTGTATGGTGGGATGTATGGGTATCAGGATCTCCCCTGTACCCCAGTGTGCCTTGTGTGTGCCGGTATTGCCCGGGTTGATCATCGCAGCCACTGAGGGTTTATTCCTTCCCGAGAGATAATCGAAATCCAGCATCCTCTGGACCGCCTTGGTCTGCATGTTGTATACGAACGATCTCGTTTCTTTGGAGAAAAGCAGATATGGTTCCATCATGCCACCTCCCTGTTCTGGTCGAGAAGCGCCATCGGGATGATGGTGGTCATGTGAACCTCCGGGCCGTATACCTTTATCGGGAGGCCGATCTCATCGCCCACCTTCCTCATCTTATCAAGGCCGGCCTTGTAGTTCGGGCCGCCCCTTCTGACAAAAATGCTGGCATCAACCTCTTTGAGCTTCTCGGAGAACTCCCTGAGGGCCTGTATGATGCCGGTGAACGTCTTTGCGACATCGGTGAAGTTGGCTATACCTCCTCCGATGAGGAGCACCTTTCCCTTTCCGCTCTTGTGCTTATCCTTTGTCATCATGGAGAGGATCGTCTTGGCGTAGAGATACGTCTCCTCGGTGGAGGGATTTCCGGAGTATTCGCCGTAGTTGGCCAGCTCACTCCCGAAGCCGTAATCCACGATGGTATCTGCGTACACAACGGATGCGCCTCCGCCCGCGACCATCGTCCATACCCTTCCCTCGGGATTGAGTATGGTCAATTTCAGCGAGGCCCCGGTCTTCTCGTCAAGGGATTTGATGAACGCCTCCTCGTGCATCGGATCCTTTCCGAACGGCTCGGGAAAACCATCCATATCCCATACGCCCACGTTCTGGAACATGGCCGTGTCATCCATCTTGGCCACCATGTCAAGCACCTTGATCTTCCCATCGACGATGGTGAACGGGTTGATCTCCAGGTAGGTCAGATCGTGATTGGCAAAGAACGTGTACATGCCTTTCAGAAAGGGGCCCACGATCTTCTTCTCCTGCGCGGGAAGATCTGCCATGAGGGGCTCGGGATCGAACTTTCTATCGTCAAGGGGCACCATCTTGACCTCCTTGACGGTCTCCCAGACATCCTCGATGTTGACCCCTCCCTTGGTAGAGAAGAAGATATTGTCCCCATCCTGTTCCATGTTCATCGCGATGTAATACTCCACATCGTGAGGGACGAAGGGTTCGATGAGGAAATGGGTGAGCCTGCCCTCGACCTTGCCCACCTTCGCCTTCTTGTTCATCCTCTCCTTGATGAACTTGACAGCCTCCTTGTACGAGCTGTCAAGCAGGACCAGTCCTGATTTCCCCCTCTTTCCGAAAAGCTGGTCCGGTTTGACGACCAACCTCATGTTCTCAAGCCATGGGTTCTCCTCGGGCAGCTTGCCAAGGTCGGTATCCGGGTCGACCAGTATCGGCATGACCTCGAACTTGACCTTGTCTCCGCTGTATCCTGGAACCATCCTGTAAAATACCCTTTTTGCATCGTATTCTCGAATACCCCTTCGGGCCATAAGACCACCGGGGGGTACAGGTTTTTTTTATAATATAAATCGTTAGGGTCGAATTCGTAAATATGCAAATGATAATGTCAATATGTGCTCCATATTATGATATATTGCCTGAAATGTCAACAATATGGAAAGAATGAGGGTCGATTTCCCCACTACCTAAAAGCGTGTTATTTCTGCCGATCATATGCATTATCCGACATTAACGGGGGTGGTCATGACCCCTATCATCTCCACTGCCTTGACCTGATTTCGGGCCGACCCCCTCCATCTTCCCCGGACGGACGTCTTGCGGAGAACCTGCCGGTTGGCCTATCCCGTGTGGATGGTTCTTCCTCACGAGGATTTCGGTGCCTGTAGGACCTGGGAGGCCTCTGCGGTCTCCTCTCCTCCTCATCCGAGCCGATACCTTCTGAGCGGACACTTCCGCGAAGATTAGACGAAACTACTGTTTCGTTGGCTCGGCGAGGGTAAGACGAATCTACTGATTCGTTGTCATCCTCCTTGACAAAG
>JAUVLN010000176.1 GCA_030600725.1 Thermoplasmatota archaeon
CATGCAGGAGAGACAGGTGTCAATTGAGGGTGTAACACACAGACTACCCAAGCCCTTCCTCGTGATGGCGACACAGAACCCCATCGAACAGGAAGGTACCTATCCTCTACCTGAGGCTCAGGTGGATAGGTTCATGCAGAAGATGTCTATGGGATATCCCTCAAGAGAGGATGAGAGGGAGATCCTGATCAGGAGGATGATGAGAGGGAAGGACCAGGTGGACGTGAACACCATCACATCTCCCGAGAAGATCATCGCCATGCAGCAGGTTGTCGAGAAGGTCCATATGGACCCTGCACTCCTGACATACATCGTCGAGATCGTCTACAGAACCAGGGAAGACCCCAGGGTAGTCGTTGGTGCATCCCCGAGGGGATCGCTCGCTCTGTTCAAATTGGGCAGGGCAAGGGCGGTACTTCAGGGCAGGGACTATATCACTCCTGATGACGTGAAGGCGATCTCAATGCCTGCCCTCGCACACAGGATCATCCTGAAACCGGAGCCACGTATCCGTGGTGTATTGTCCCAGGATATTGTAAACAAGATATTGGCAGAGGTACCTGTACCGGCTGTCTGATATTGAATAAAAGCTCTGGGAGGGGCGGAGCCCCTCCCTACGAAGAAGTGGTGTGAATATGTGGACAAAAAAAGCAGCTTCCTTAATTAGCATGTCAGTGGTACTGACCCTATTGGGATTGGCTACACGAAACCTTTTACTGGTTATGGTAGCATTGGCTGGATTTGTCTTTACCGTTGTCAGTATGTTTGCAAACACATCAACGCGTTTGACTGCTGACAGAGAGATGTCACATGAGAAGATCTTCGAAGATGGTACCGTAAACGTAGAGCTTCGTATCCTCAACCAGGGTGGTAAGACCGGTTTCCTCGAGGTCAGGGATAAACTCCCGAGGACCATACAGATAAAAGATGGAACCAACTACACCTATCTGAACCTGAATCCCAAGGGTGCAACGAGACTGAAGTATCAGATCAAGTGCCCCCTGAAAGGTCAGTACAGGATAGGCCCTATCACACTGAGGACGCACGATCCATTCAACATGTTCTACAAGGAGAAGACAGTCGCGTTCGAATCGGACCTAACTGTCTATCCTCAGGTCAGGGATGTTAAGGAACTCTACATCAAGTCGAAGCAGCCCAAGATGTATCCCGGAGAGATGAAGGTGAAGTTGCCCGGACCCGGTTCCGAGTTCTTCGCTATAAGGGATTACGTTCCGGGTGATCCTTTCAGGGATATAAACTGGAAGGCCTATGCCTCGACGGGAAAGCTGCTGGTCAACGAGCACGAAAGATTATCCGTTTCGGATATCACGATAGTGTTCGATTCAAGAACAGCGTCCCGTTATGGCATGGACTCCGACAACGCAAACCTCTACGGAGCACGTGCGGCAGCGACCCTGGCGAGTTTCTTCCTCAAGCGGAGGGACTCGGTTCAGATGGTCGTTTACTCTGATAAGGTATTGACGATCAAGAAAGGGACCGGTCAGAAACAGCTATTCGAGCTTCTGACAGCCCTTTCAGGCGCCAATCCCATGGGTGACATACCCTTGTCTGGTATAGTCGAGGTGGCAATACCCTATATGCCCAGGCACTCCCCCGTGATCGTCATTTCAAATATGGAAGAGGACGATTCGATCAGGAAGGCCGTGAGCATGATGGTAATGCTCGAGTTCGATGTGACCATTATCTCACCGAATTCGATAGAGTTCGAGATAATGGCCAAACAGAAGAAGGGTGAAAAGGTAGACCCCGTTGCCTACGATATTCTCAGGTTGGATCGGGAGATACTCATACAGGAGCTAAGTGGATATGGTGTCAGGGTGATAGATTGGAAACCCGCAACACCATTGACCCAGGTATTACTGGAGGCACGCAACTATTGAGGTGATCATGTGGTAGAATACGTTGATGACACGGAAAGGTTGGTACCTCTGGAGATTGGTATTCAGACCGGTGAGACCGTATTGATGTGGGTAGGAGGAGCCATATTCTGGTTCATCTCCCTCATATTAATGGGTCTTGCCGTAGGTTTCGAGAACTCCATATATGGGCTCTTAATGTTCATATCGGGAGGAATGATCATACTTGCCTCACAGTTCTTTACTCCCTATGATCCCATGAGGACCATGAGGTTCCCGTTGACAGGACTTATAATATGGATCTGGACGATATTGCTGCTGACACCGGTTTTCCTCAGAGGATGGAACGAGTATATCGCAACATCGACAGATGCTCTGATATTCATTCTGGTGTATGGATTCCTGGCCTTGTTTGCCACAGTTGGTCTGCTTCTGTCGTATTATCTGACATCCTTCAAGATAATGAAGTGGATGAACCAGGATGTACCGACTACGATGTATGTCGCAGGAGTGATAGCAACGATCGTTGGGATGACAATGCTTGGGTTCAATAACTCCAAGCTTCTCGATATCGAGACATTAACAATAGGAAATTGGATAGTTCTTTTCCTGTTCGCCATGTCCTATCTATTGTTCCTTGAGCTCAATCATGGAGCTCAGAGGTTCAACGAGATAATCTCCTATGCGAAAGGGAAGGCGGTGGGCGATTTCAGCCTGACCCCCGTTATAAACAACTACTATGTATTGGGCGCTATCCTGATGATTATAGTGGGGGTTGTGATGATCGTTTTCCTGTTGATCAACCTCTTTGTGAGGTGGGTCACCCCTCTCATAAACGCTCAGCTTGCTGACAGCGTGATGATGAATACGGTCTACTCGGTGTTTTTCACCATGGTCGCAATACTTCTACCTCTCGGTGTAATACTAACCCTGTTCTTCAATTACAGGAGCAAGAAGGAGGACGAGGAGGAGGAGGAGATGAGGAGAACGGGCGGGACGGAGAGGAACCCGGGAATGGCCTGATGATCGGGCCATTCCTATTTTTATTTTTTTCAATTCTATCAGTAGCGCTCAGATTCTCTCGGCGATTATTCGTGTTACATTACCGTATGATCTTTCGATCGTTGGATCCAGACGCCTGGAAAAATCTTGCTGCAAACTCTCTTAAGAACAAAACCGTAAAGATATGGATAATATCTTTTGGTCTGATCTGCTGGCCTGTCTGAGAGTCGTTTATCTGTCGACCATCGGATATCATTGGGTACAGTATTTAATATAGCTTCTCATTCTCGGGATATGTGTTCCTTCTTACCCATCCCAGGAGAAATCCATTAAGATGGTCACTTGTGATCTTCGCCATTGCGTCATCGATAATACTCACAACGGTGATGGTATCATTGAGTGCCGGAGTCAGGGATAGCTCTAATAGGACACTGGATCGCATTGGTGCGGATGTTTATGTGGTCCCCAAGGATCTCAATCCGCTTCTAATGAACCTTCAGAGGTTTGACCAGGGTGGGGGTATATTGAATAATCTAACGAATTCACAATTCCCGCCGATTTCATATTCTCCCAGATTATATGATACTCTATTCATCAACAATACCGGTATTGATCGGATCTCCGAGGTTTCCGCCTATGGAATTATACCGTCCAACGAATCCGATTTCGGGCAGTTCAAAGTGAGCTCGGGTGAATGGTTCCACACAATAGATGATCCTGTCAGGAACGCTATTTTTGAAACACCTGAGGTCAGAGAAGGCCTATTCACATACGAGGTTCTTGTATCAAGACAACTCAGCAGGAATCTAGGAATAGATGTAGGTGATGGGATACAACTATCTTCCAGGGTACAGGGAAATGATCTAATGACCTTCAATGTGGTTGGCATTTATTCTGACATGCTTGCGGGGCAGGGAGAGGGCATTCTCCTTCATCTTGGTGAATTACAGATGATAAAGGGTAGTTACATCCAGGATACACTTACCGAGATCCTATTGAAGATGGGGGGAGAGGAGGAGGTTGAGGGTTTGATCAATTGGTCCAATGGAGAGAATTTCACTTATAGAGAGATCGTAGACCTTCACACCAGAGATGATATTCTGGGAGAGCTCTATGGTTTCACATCCCTCATAGACGGTTTTTCAGCAATAGTTATCACAATATCGATACTCGTTTCATTGACCTTCCTGTCGACCATCCTGATGATCTCGATCAAGGGGATGGGAAAGGAGATGGCCATGTTGAGGGCAATAGGGTTCTCCAGATGGTCGCTCATGTTCCACCTCTTTAAGGAGTCCTTTCTGAATACATTTCTTGGTGGTATCATCGGATTGATACTCGGTGTCATGATGGTATGGCTATTGAATTTCATGCTCTCGGGTACAATACAGCAGTTACCAAAGGGGTTTGAACTATTCTCTGTTGATATCATTTCATTGATGATGGTGATCATGATATTCACGGCGATATCAATAGGGGCCGGAATGGTACCTGCGGTGATATCATCATTCAAGGATCCCGCAGAGGCGATGAGGGGGGAGAACCGATGATCATCCTCAAACCTCACAGAAGGATCTGGAGGAACACTCTTTCGATGTTTTCGATAGCGATATCATTTGGTATGTTGTTGTCCCTTATATCCGTTGCATGGGGATTGGGAGAGGCAGCAGAGGACAGGTCAAAGGGGCAGCCCCGCGACATGGTGATATCATCACTGGGCATGGTCCCAACCATTGAGGATTCTCATGTCCGATCCCAGGAGTTGAGGGAGGATGAGCAAAATTTTTCTGCAGTTATGCCAGTTCTAACGATATTGGGTAGGCTCGCTTTCCCCAAGGACAGCACAGACCCCATGATCCCATCGATGGAGTTATCAACGGGGGATGTCTCGCAGTGTGATATTGAGGGGTCTGACACTGTAGGGTTGGTTGGGCTGGTTCCCGAACTGGCCAGAGATTTCATGGGTGACGACGATACCCTGTTCATAAGAACGGAGCTTCTCAAGATGAACGGCTGGTTCAATGTCGGGTCCGACCCGTTCTATGAATCGGATTACATCGAGGGGTGGACAGGAGAGATAATAGTCGATCATAAATTGGCGGAAAGGTATGACCTTGAGATCGGATCCCCCGTGTATTATATCAACAGCTCCGGGGAGATCAGCGCGTCATTCGTCCTTGTATCCACTTTTGATACCTTTCTGATGGGAGAGGGACTATCTTCGGATATTATTGGAGGTATAGCAATGCTTCATCTTTCCGAGCTGCAGTATCTGACCCAGAACCATATCGTACCGGGGCACGGGGGTGAAAGGCGGGACCTATCTACCGCAATATATCTGGATATTCAGGAGGATAGGAAGGATGCATCAACACAAAAGGAGATAGCGATAGATCTGGAGAAAGCCTTTCCGGGACTGCAGGTGACCACG
>JAUVLN010000220.1 GCA_030600725.1 Thermoplasmatota archaeon
TGATAATTCAGCAAATAACCCCGTCCCCAATTTCTACCGCGCCTCTGCGGCGGATTTCAAGAAGATTCCAGGGAGACCGATTTTCTTGTAATGGAGAAGGAAAGACCAACAGAACTGATTCATGTTTGCTGGGATCCAACCGATCCAAGAACCATGAAACGCGAACTCGATGCGATCTCGGAGGCGATGGTATTCTTCAAAATCAAGCGGGGTTTAATCATCACCGAGAACACGGAAAGGAGCGAGAAAGTGGATGGTGGCGAGGTGATATTGATCCCCATATGGAAATGGATACTTGAAAAACCGGGGTTATCTCGGGCCTAACATGCCCGGGGCTCAACTGATAAAGAAGATAGTATGAGGTGGAAATGTCCAAAGAGCCTTTTCGAGAAACATTATCATGAGCTTGTATCATCTCTGATCTGCAAACAATGGTTGATGGTCGGATAGAGGAATGACTCGGCCTTTCCTGCGGATACAAGATCTCACTTCATCAATCCCGATGAATAGATAAAATATCAGAAAACGATTAACACCAGGAGGCAGGACCATGAAAAAGAAGTTCGAGAACGTATTCCAGTTCAAGATAACATTGACGGGGATCGAACCATCAATATGGAGACGGATACAGGTGCCTGAAACGTACTCCTTCTGGGATCTCCACGTTGCCATCCAGGATGCCATGGGTTGGCTCGACTATCACTTTCACGATTTCCAGATCCCCAAAATTGGGAAAAAAGAGATCATAAAGATAGGGATGCCCGACGATGATGACGAGACCTTCGGCATAAAGGTCCTACCGGATCACCTTCAGAAGATATCCGATCATTTCAGCATGAAGAACAAGAAAGCTATCTATCTGTATGACTACGGAGACGACTGGACCCACGAGGTCCTTCTCGAGGGGATACTCACAAAGGACGATGTCGAATACCCCATCTGCATCGCTGGCGAGAGGGCCTGTCCGCCTGAGGACTGCGGTGGCGTATGGGGTTATATGGACATCATCAAGGTCCTTAAAAAAGGGGCGAAGAACGAGGATGAGAGGGAGACGCTCGAATGGCTGGGAGATCACGATCCGGAGGACTTCGATCCCGAGAACGTAAAATTCGAGGATCCGAAGAAGAGATACAAGATGGCATTTTCATGATCGAGAACGATAGGATCCGAACAGGGATAGGTGATCACATGAGGGATAAGGAAAAGATCGATAAAATAAAGGACGAACTCAAGGGCCTCACCGGTGAACTCTGCAGAACCAGAATAAATGAAGAGTATGCCCTGATATGTGAGAGGATGATCGACAAGATGGCCAGAAAGAGGAACGTTCCGTTCCTCAGCGGAAGGAAGGAGACATGGGCGGCTGCCGTCGTCTATTCCATCGGTCAGATAAATTTCCTCTTTGACCCTTCTTTCGAGCCGTATATGGAGGGGGCCGAGATATGTTCACATTTCGACGTGAGCAGATCGACTGTCACAAATAAGGCAAAGATGATAAGGGAGATGTTCAAGATGAACTACTTCGAATCCGAGTTCTCCACGGAGAGGAGCATTGAAGAAAATCCCTTGAAGGACATGGTAATGCTGAAGAGCGGATTGATCATATCGAAGGATCATTTGAGGGAGATCATCATCCGGGAGATCGTCAGGGAGGATGGAGAAGAATAACACCGAGAGGTGGATCACAAAGCTGATAACGTAAACCCGACCCAAGAGGGTCGTTCAAGGGATAAGAAGCAGAGGTCCCTCTTTGAATATTGATATCTGGCATTTGCGGGAAAATAATATTCATTCAATTCCGAGATCAAAGACACCCTATGGACGATCTTTATCCTCTCGATAAAGCCACCGTGATAACGGGATTCTATTCAATCCAATGGCCCTCCTGGCTCTTCGAATGATATCTGACATCCTTCGCGCGCGAAGGATGTTTGATCATCCATGTATCCACACACCGTATTTTGATACGATCACTCATCGAACAGATCCGATTATTTTTCCATACTCAGCTTTCCATTCGGGAAATCCAATGTCATCTTGATATGTTTCAGGAAATTCAATCCAAGCAGACCTTCTACTCTTGTCTGATAAGGGATATCATAGCTTGATACCTCAAGGTCCTTTACCTCAATATCGAATATCCTCAGTGAATTCACGTCAAAGATCTCCGCATGAACTTCACCGCCTGCAGTATGGATCGGCACCATTCCTTTTCCTGTTCCTACTTCATATCCGGCACCTATCATGATACTTCTGTGAATATAGCAAACGGATGCACCGGTATCCAGAAGGAATCTAACTCTCTTTTTTGCCTTGGGACCTTTGATCACGCCATCAAGTACAATACCCATGGTGTCCCGGCTGAATGATAACTCCAAGGGACCACCTTTAAAGTGCAAAGATATGTCCCTTTTCCGGGATATCTCCATTGAAAAACGAATAGGTGTATCCTCTGAAACTGGATGATATCAGATCGATATCCTCCTTGTTCATGGAATGACCCAGTAGTCTCGCGCTCTTTACATTACCTTCCTTGTCCTCTTTGAGGACTTCCACAATGATCCACTCGTCAGGATATTCTTGTTTGTATCGTTCGATGGTATCCACCTCCATCATTACACCAGTACCTGATATCTATCTCAGGTGATTTATAAGTTTTCTGAAGGCGGGGGGGCAAATGTATCTTCTTCGATACCTGTATCCTGGTCCAAGACATCCTATGGGCGATCGTCATCCTCTCGATAAAGCCACTGATATAATGGAATATGCTCAATTCCATCGATATTACCCTCCAGGCTCTTTGTAACCAGGATCGGATATGCCTTCAAGTTGGGATAGCGTCCAATGAAATCACGTATTCCCGCATATTCCCTTTCCGGAATGGTGTCCCCATAGCAGACATTGATCAGCTGAATCCCATCCAATCCCGGAACCACGAAATCTATCTCCTTCTTCCCCTGCAGGAAACCAGGATCATAACCCCTGTTCAGAAGGTCCAGACATACCGCGTTCTCCGCAAACCTTCCATGATCCTTTGAATGCCTTCCCTGTATGTATCTCGCCATGCCAAGGTCCGCCGAATACACCTTCTGTTTACCCGCGTCCTTAACAGTTGGTTTTTGCGAGAAGGTGAACTCCGGTAAGAGATGGAACAATCCGGCAGATCGAAGATAATTAAGGTAATTCCTGATGGCATCAAAGGAGAGGCCCACCGACCTGCGTAAACTGGAGAGGGTCACGGTCGTGCCGATATTAAGCATTAGAAATCCGGCAAGGGAGAGGATCTTTCTCGGATCCACGGAATACTGTTCAACGATATCGCGATGGATGATATCATTGAAATATTGGTTCAGTGTGGCCTTCCTTAGCTCCTCCGGTTGAAGGATCACCTCCGGGAAACCTCCCACGTTAAGGTAACGTCTCATGAAGGAATCCAACTTCTCCTTCCCTCTTGACCCGATCATCTTATCTCCATCCTCTTGGGTAAATGAAACGAAGCTCCTGAAAGAGAGGGGGTGGATCAGGGTCGTCAGGTTCCTGCCGGTAAGAAGTGTTGCATACTCGCCTGAAAGGATACTTGATGATGAACCCGATACGACGAATTTCTGTTCCCGGTGGATATCATTCTCCTTTCTGACGATCCGCTCCCACCCCTCCTTGGCCTGGACCTCGTCGAGGAATATATAGGTCCTTCCTCCAGGATCGACCTCTTTGCGGTATTCCGAGATAAGCTCGGCCATATCGACCTCCATGAATGCCGTATCCTCCAGTCCGAGGAACAGGATATTGTAAGGATCCACCTCCTTCAAAAGGTGCTCTATCATCCGATACATCAGGGTGGTCTTTCCCGACCGCCTGATCCCGGAGATGATGGTTACCTTTGGATCCTGGAGAGTTAGTATCAGGTCGGAGATCTCATCCCTGTAGCGGCCTGATAGGAGCTTGATCGATCCCGGATCATCCCACCAGGGGTTCCAATCCCGAATGCTGTCCATAAGCATGTTCGAATTATATCTATTCATTACTATATAAGTATTTACGTTGTAACGTAAGATTAACGCCGTTTTCTTACGCTGTACCGTAAGGAGTGGGTTTCTGGAATCACTTCGGCGCGTATCTCCAGATCGTTTCTGATAGAACACAATAGAAACAATCATTACTATCATTTGTATTCAGTATATGGAGGGGGAACAATTGGGGATATCTTTGAACGGGAGAGGTTTTCGATCCAATAAAAGAAGGTAAATTGAGGTATCAACATGCC
>JAUVLN010000045.1 GCA_030600725.1 Thermoplasmatota archaeon
GATGACCTCTCCGGACCCGTCGTTGTAGTAGATGAGAAGATCGGAATCCATTATTTCCCTCTCCCCATCCACCCCGATCACCAGTGCGTTATTTTCTACCCTGAGATACTCGTGGCCATCCACCTGGATCATAATATCAGAGGGGTCCGCATCGGGTTCGAGGATGAACTCATACTTCGCCCCCCGCTCGGAGAAGGAGTAAGTGAGGTCGATCCCGTTCCAGAGGTCGTCATACCGTACAGTCTCGAAGCTGCTTAGATCCGATGCCCATTTCGACTCATCATTTCCTATGAAGAAGTTGCTCTTGTGAGGGAGTTCATCCTCACCGGTTGGCAGTACCGTTGAAGCTCCATCGAAGGAAAATGTGAGTGCATGGCCGCCGTTCAACTCGGGAGGCTCGTCCGATTCTTCCTCCTCCTCGATCGGAGCGTTCACAAGGTCGTAATAGACGCCGCTCTCGCCCAGGCCAATATGGCCGAAGGATGAATCCCCGATAAAGGTGAGCGCTTCATCCCACTGTCCGTCGTTTTGGGTGAAATATCCTCCGCTCTGGTCTGTCAATTCGGCAACGCTTGGGTCCGTCATCTCGACCACGCTTGGGTCCATGATCTCGGGAGCCTCGGCCACCTCCTCCCGGGGGGTCCCCCCGGCCATGACCGAAATTCCTGAGAACAGAAAGGCTAGCACAATAAACATCGATAGATATCTCTTTACCATTTCATCACCCGACCAATTATACTGGATGGGGGTAAATATCCCCTATAGGAAACTGCAGAGTTCAAGCTACTTCTAATTATATAAAACTTTGTTAATCGAGGGTCAAACAGGATAAATATAAGGGAAAAGCCGGTCCAATCCCGGACCCTTGTATATATGCTGTCCAGATAGGTCGATATGCTGATCGAAATGCTCAGTCCCGAAGGTGCTCCGGAAGGGGTATGACCTCGCCCCGGACCATGTGCTTCATCTGTTCCTGACCCCCGTCCTCCACACCTGTATGTGCGGGTGGAAGGTGGCCGGCGGACCCGTGAGGAAGGTTGTCCCTTCCATTGGGAACATGAGGCATCTGTGGCCGGTTTCTCCGTTTCATGATGACGACGACCTGGATGAGGAATACCACAAGCAGGACCAGTATGAACAGACCCCCAAGCAATAACAAAAGGAAGGCTCCCGATCCCTGCTGATCCCTTGCAACATCCTCAGTACCCGCCCATACAGTGACCTCGACCGTCTTGCTCTGTTCATTTCCGGCGTGATCCTTGACCCATCCGGTCACCGTATACGTGCCCGCTTCGTCGTAATTGTGGATGAACTCACCATAGCCTGACCAATAGGTTATCTCACCATCCCCGAAATCCACCTTGTAGAAGGCGATCCCTCCGGTATCCAGTGAACTGGTCATATCGAATGTGATATTGTTCCGGATCTCCACCGTGTTGTTGTCCAGAAGCTCCATCACCGATATATGGCCTGTCGGTAGGACGCTGTCCTTCTTCAGGTAGACGGTCCTGGGGTCCATCGCATTTCCTGCGCTATCCACAGCACAATACTGGAGAACGTGGAGGCCCTCCCTGACCGAAATGGGGGACCGGTATAATGTCCACTCCTCGTGATCCCAGCGATACGAGATCGAAACGGGGGAGCCCTCGCTTCCGGAGGAGACATCGATCAGTGAGATCTCGACCTCGGAGGAGCGGTACCACCCATCGATCGGCGTGTCATCTATCTGGTGTTCGACCTTGGGCTTGAGGGAATCTATCCGAACTTTGAAGTGGAGGGGATCCGCCGGATTTCCGGCCCTGTCCTTGCCGTAGACGTTTATCTCGCTATCTCCCTGGCCAATGGTAATGTCCCCCTTCAGGTCCACCGGCCCCCCATCGTTTACGGTGTAGGTGATATCTACCTTCTCCTCATCTGACCACAATGCCAGGGTCGGGAGGATGCTGAGCCATTTCGAGGAGTTCTCCACATTATACTGGAACTTGTCGAACTGCCCGAAAAGGGAGGGCGATCCGGTATCGACCTTGAACTGATAACGCAGCTCGGGGGCGACGTTGCCCGCCTGATCATGTGCCGTGATCCTGACCTCATGCTCTCCCGGCAGTATGTCCAGCGGGAGACCGTAAAGGAGCGTGGACCCCCCGTCAATCGAGTAATATACATCCGCATTATCCTCTGTGGACAGGGTGATCCTCGGTTGACTCACATACCAGCCGTTCTCACCGTCCGGTTCCACGGGATATATGTTAACCTCGATCTCGGGAGCGCCGGTATCCACCATGAACTCCCTCTCCCTCATCACCTCCCTGTTGCCCGCCTGATCGATGGCGTACCAAACCAAGGAGTTCGTACCCTCTGGGGCGGTTAGCGGGTCCGTATAGGTGGCAAAGTCACGGTTCCCCCACGTATAATAGATATCCGAATATAGGTGGGTGGTATAGAGGTATACGGCAGGTGGTGATGTGTACCACTCGCCCTCCTCCCGTTCCGGGTCGATATCTATGGAGGAGCGGGGCGTGCTCAGGTCCACCTTGAACTGTAGGTAACGCTTCTTCTCCACGTTATCCCTTGTATCCTCGGACCAGTAGGATACGTTGTATATTCCCTCCGGGACGTATATCGGCCCCGAGTACTCCTTGATGTCCCCGGAATTGAACTGGTAGAACTTGGTAGCACCGGGTTCTGTGGTAAGGGTGATCCTTGGCGAGTTCACATACCAGCTATCCTCCCCATCGGGCAAACCTGGCTGTACTATGGCCTCGGTCACGGGAGGGTCAAGGTCGAGGATGTCAAGAGAGATCGAATATTCGCTCACCTGCGACGATGAGAGCATGAGCTGGAATGTATCGAACTTGGCACCCCATTTCGTGAGGTCGTACGTCACCTTGTCCCCGGAGAAGCTCAACCTGTGAACGCTCCTCGGAGGGGAGCTCTCCTCATAAAGTGCCACATCCGGCGTTCCCGAGGGTATGGTTATCTTCAGCCGGTAATCCTCGTTGGGGTCGGGAGGCGAGGAGAAGCGAAGTGACACCACCCCGTAGGAGTTGAGGTTCCCGCTGCGGGTCTGGGGGATCCCGTTGTAGCTTCCCTGGAGATTGGTCACAAGCGTATAGCCCCCGCTGAAGGTCTTATCCTTGTAGGCGAACTCCTTGTCCTCTCCGGCATGATCGTCGTTGATCCTTGTGGCAACCTTCCATTTGTGGAAGGAGGTGTCGAAACGGTCGGAATATCCTAGGGTTGTGAGGGCGGCGTTGACGCCGCTGGTCCCACGTTGGCTTGCCTTGACCAGGGTCCTTGTGTAGTTCCTTCCGCCGTAATGCTCCATCATGTACAGAGCGTACATGAAGCTCGATCCGTAGTAGACGATATTGCTCTGGAAGGTGCTGTCGGATATGACAAGGGACACCGTTGGATGATACTTCAGATAATATCCGGCATGCTGGCCCACAACGGAGTCCAGTCCGTATGTCAGATATGCGGACAGGTCCGCAAACCCCTCGTCGATCCAGAGGTACTCGTAGGGATCGTACTGCCTGTGTATGTAATGCTGGAATTCGTGGGCGATGATCACACCGGCCCAGTTGAGGTCCGCCCTGTCCACGAAGAAATGGTGGGTTCCGGGCTGATAATAACCCCCTATACCGCTCGGACCGTCTATATTGTACACGTAGAACACAACGTCATCCACCTTGTCCAGGGGGTCAAAGTAATCCTTGGACCTTCCGTACGAGATGTTCACGAAATCGTCGCAGAACCTCTTCAGAAGATCCCACTCGCTCGAGGAGAGGTCTCCCGGGTCCGTATCCACGTAGGCTTCAAGTATTGAATATGAATAGTAGAGCTCGTAGGTCCTCCTTGTCGGAGAGGAGGATGGCTCCTGGACCTCATCACCGCTGTTGGACACCATCTTTACACCTTCGGGTGCCTGGGAAGGCGTCTGGATGAACGGGGATCCCTCGTAAGGGTACCTCGGCCTGTACCCTTCCGTGACAAGAGGGTCAACATCGACCATGGCCCCCTCATCTTCGTATTCAACTGCGTTCCCAACCTTGAGGAGAGGCAGGGCTGTTATCAGTAGAAGCGATGTCAGCAGGATCGTCATGATCGGTTTCATAAACCGTTTTTCAAAGTACATCATCTTCACTCCATCGTTCATGGAAATACTATGGTTATCTCTTTACAGAACATCGATTAATAGGCTTCTTCCTAAATGTGTCATTAATTATGTCAAGCTGCATCCAGCCAGGTCAAAAATGTTCGCGGAATGGGATTGGTCGGGAGGGTTGTGGGATCCTGTCCCTCGGCCCCAATATGTAAGCTTTCAGTATTTCTCCCTTGAACGGGTGAATATGTATACGGCCACCAACATAATTACAGCAACTGTGATTATTCCGATAATGAGGGGTATGCTCACACCATTTTCGGATACGGACGTTGTATCGGATGTTTCGGTTTCATCATCATCAGGCACGCCTCCGGCTCCGGGAAGCACGGTGAATACGTGATCCGATGATGTCACGGTGTTCCCCTGATCGTCGTACACCACGACCGAACAGCTCACCTCCACACCCTCATGAAAGGGGCCGATCTCGATCGAGTATATGCCTCCCCCCTCATTGGTCATGGTCATCGGAACGTTGCATGTCCCGTCAAGACAGTATGTGAGCTCAACGGAGGTGACCGTGGTGTCGTACTCCTCGATGGGCGCATAGACGGTGATGATATCATCCGCGGTCGGCGATCCGGGGGAATGTGTCAACGGCCCTATCCCGGGTCCTTGCAGAAAATCCTCATTGTCCACCTGAACGGTTATCGAGGCGATGCCGACCAGGCCGTATTCATCCGTCGCCCTGACCGATATCCTGAGATCCCCGTTTGGATATCCGGAGATGTCGGCCGTATAGCTGTAATGATCTGCGGCCAGATCCATCTCCTCCCACTCCCCGGACCCCAGCTTCACCTCCACGATCTCCATGGACGCCTCGGATGTTACCTCCGCCCTTATCTCAACCTCCTCCTCAACATCCGCACCGTCGCGGGGCGAGGTTATCTCGACATCCGGTATGCCGGATGTCTCCACCGGGAAGGCCTCCCCCACAGCATCCGAATAGTGTGCCGTATAGGGCTTTGGAGGTATACCCGGGTAGTAATTGACATTGGTCCTGGAGTTGAACACAACGGCATATATGACAATGTTTTCCGCATCGATGTCCGAGAAGTCCTCCCCCCCTATCGAGGAGTGATCGCCACCGTTCCACTGTGCGGACCCGCTGTGCACCTCACCGGGCGATATGGATATCTCATCGTCCATTGCAAACCCAAGCAGGCCATGAGGGTAGTTGTAGCCGTCATAATCCAGGAACCGTGAGACCTCTTCGACGACATAGACCTTGAGTGACCCGGTGTAATCGGAGCCGTCGTTGTTGGCCACATCCACGGAGATCAAGAGGGTCGCATCGCCCGTGAACAGGCAGGTGACATCAACGCTCAGATCGGGGACATCCTCCCTGGCATGACATGCATCTATTTTCTCATCGTAGGGGTCGGTCGAGGATACGCCGCCCACCTGGTTCTCATATCCCCCGTCGAATACGACGGTCGGGTATCCGGCAGGGTTGTACTCCTCGTTCCTGTCGGCCGCCTCCTGCACCATGTCATCTATGAGGCATACGAACCTGAAATCATCCCTGATATTGGAAAGATCCAAAAGGGCATCGGACACCGAAGGGCAGTGCACGCACCATTGGGCCGTGATGTCCTCTGCGAATACCAACCGTCCCCCCGCCCCGGTCTCCTGGCCCTGTGCCGAACCTACCGGGTCAATGGGGACAAGTGCCAAAGCTAACAGGGCAACACAAAACGAAAGAACTGACAGTATGGCTACTCTTCTCATGAAAACACCGCCTTTACGTTGAACTAATATCCTGATCACATTATATGATTTATGGGGTTTTGGTCACTCGGCCTCACCGGGGCGGGCCATCCTCCAGGTGGTCTCCGAGCCGTCCTCCAGGATGACGCCCAGCTCCTTCAACCCGTCCCTGATGGCATCGGATGTCGCCCAATCCTTCCGTATCCTGGCCTCCTTCCTTGTATCGATGAGGAGCTGGACCAGGCTGCTTGCGAGCTCGCCTCCTATCTCATCTTCGTCCTCTCCCTCACCATACTCAAAACCCAGTATGGTGGAAAGCTCGTTCATCATGGAGAGTAGAACATACGCATTGGCCTTGTTCAGACCCCCTTCGGCCCTGATCCTCTTGACCTCCGAATCGAGCCTGAAAAGCACCGATACCGAAATCCTCGTGTTGAAATCGTCGTCCATCGCTTTGGTGAAGGAACTCTTCAACTCGAATGCCAGTTCCAGCACCTCGTCATCCGGAGGGCCGAGATCGGGAATGACCCCCTCGGGGACCTCACCGATCATCCCGTAGAGGGTTTTATGGAGGGCGGCAAGCCTTCCGAATGACCGCTGCGCTTCCTCAAGTGCCACATCGGAGAAATCGATGGGAGACCGGTAATGCGTGTAGACCAGGAAGAAGCGTACGACCATCGGTGGGAACCTCTCCAGCACCTCCTTGATCGTGAAGAAGTTCTTCAGGGACTTGGACATCTTCTCGCTGTTTATCTCCACGAACCCGTTGTGAAGCCAGTATCGGCTGAACTTCTGGTTGGTGAAGCACTCGGACTGGAGAATCTCCGACTCGTGATGTGGGAAGATGAGGTCCATACCACCTCCGTGGATATCCAGGGTGGGCCCCAGATATTTCGTGGACATCGTGGAACACTCGATGTGCCAGCCCGGCCTCCCCGGGCCCCAGGGCGAATCCCATGAGATCTCCCCCTCCTTCGAGGACTTCCATAGGGCGAAATCCTTGGGGGACCTCTTACGATCATCCACCTCTACCCTCGCCCCGTCCCTCATGTCCTCCAGCGATTGGTGTCTGAGGGTCCCGAACCTGTCCCTGGCGGTCTCCACCTCAAAATATACGTCCCCTTCCACCTCGTAGGCGTGGCCGGACTCGATCAGCCCTTTTATAACATGGATCATATCGGGGATCATCTCGGAGGCTTTTGGGTGGACCGAGGCCCTCCTGACGTTGAGCAGGTTCATATCCTTGAAGTACTCCTGGATGAAGTTCTCGGATAGCACCAGCGGCGGTACGCCCTGATCCAAGGCTCTGTTGATTATCTTGTCATCCACATCGGTGAAGTTCTGAACGTAGGTCACATTGAACCCCTTGTATTCCATATACCTTCGGATCACGTCGAAGGCAACGTAGCTCCTCGCATGGCCGATATGACAGTTGTCGTATACCGTGGGCCCGCAAACGTACATGCCCACATGCCCCTCTTTGAGGGGGGTGAACTCCTCCTTACGCCTGGTCTCGGTATTGTACACTGTGAGTACCATTTGAATACACTTCCGCTATCGAATGGTAATTATGAGGTTCTCTATTTACATTTCCCCCCATGGAAATAGTACATGATGGACCTGTATTGACCTAACACGCCTCGTCCGGATACAGGAATACTACCCCTTGTGACAGCCCTATACTTCAAGAGCGGCCCTGGATAGTTCGATGGCGGTCCGGTTCTTGTTCCCATCGACCCACTGGAAGAAGGACTGATCGAACCTGAGCTGGTCCTTTCGCGCCACCTTGTAATAATCCATGGATTCGAAGCCCCTGCCGATGATCGAACCGTTCATGTAATTTATCACGGTCATGGAATCTCCCTTGAAAACCACCCTTCTAACCCCATGCTTGGCAGCCAGGGCCATTGCCTGAAGAAGGGCCTCCCATTGCGCCCTCTCCCCGTTCCCGGGATACGAGATGACGCCCGATACACGGTCTATCTCGTCTCCATCCCCTACCATAACGACGCCCACGCTCATTGGATCGCCGCTTGGGGGGGCCGTTCCGTGAAAGTAAACCTCATACAAATCATCCATACCGATACCCCACGCCCCCTATTACCCATTCCAAAATATATTAACCCTTTCTTATAAGTTGGATGGGGAAACCCTACCTGCGCTTCCTGGGATCGCTCCTTCCTCCCCCTCCCGATCGCCCTCTTCCTCCACGCATTTCCGGCCTCCCTCTGCTCTGTCCCGATCCCGTTCTCTGAGGCCTTCTACCACCTTCACGAGGCCTTCTTTGCGCCTCCTTCCCGAGATAGACCGAATGGCCAAGCAACCTCATCAATCCCCCCGGATAGTCGCCCACTGGTTTCATGATAAGATACGGTCCATCTATGGGCCCCGTGATCCGCACCACCTTTCCTACCGGTGTGGACCGCTTGTCAACGGCTATTGAACCTATCCTGGGAGCGAACGCCCCCTTTACAACTATGGATCCCGAGGGTGAGAAGTTTACGACCTTGCCCATTGATTTCATGAGAACACCGCGTTTGTGGCCCGGTTGAATACTGCAAGGTAATATTTGTTCCTTCCTACGGACCGGTTTAAGCGATAACCCTAAAGAGGGGTGATATCCATCTACCCGGAAAGGATCTTATCAACCCTTATCGAAAAGGAGGAATGATGGATGGTAGTCGACTTCTATGAGCTTCTGGGCATCCCGATGGGTGCAGGCTCCCGCGAGATCAAGGGAGCATACAGGAGAATGGCCGAGGTTTACCATCCCGACAAGCTAAACCTCCTCCCGGAATCCACCAGGGAGGAGGGGCGGGATATCATGAGGCTTCTGAATGAGGCAAAGGACACCCTCCTCAACCCCGAAAGGCGGAGTCAGTACGATCTGCTTTTGACCTGGAAGGCGAGAACCGTTATCGTGAACGAGATGGAGTTCATCGAACCCGAGGTGGTCTCGGCCAAGGTCAAGGGAGAGGGCATCCTATCCAAGATGTCCAGGGTGCTGGATTCGATGAGGGAGGCCTATTCGCTGGACCGTGATTTCACCGCCAAGATAGTTCAGGCGCAGGAGATCGTGGAGGCCAGGGTGCTGGAGGAGGACGGGGTGGAGGACGGGGAGAAGGGGACGGGCGTGGAAGGGGGACCGGACCTCGAGATGACCCTTCGGTTCAGCATTCTTAAAAAGGGTGAAAAGAAAAGCGCCAAACCCGGGAAAAAGGGGTTCAGGATCGTGGCGATGGAGGGGAGTGACGACGGGGCGGTCGACGCGGACTGGGAAGATGACGACGAATCGGTAGATTCGTCTTACCCTCGCGAAAGTATTCGCTCGGATGACGATGAAACAGAAGTTTCGCCTAATCTTCGCGAAAGTATTCGCTCGGATGACAACGAAACTGATGTTTCATCTAACCTTCGAGATGACAACGAATCAGTAGATTCGTCTGACCCTCAAGGTAGTGACCTTGAGGATAGTGATCTCGAAGAGGACGTTGAGGACGCACAGGATGAGGGGGCAGGAAAGACAAGGGTCGTCCTGGAAGAAGAGGAATAGCCCATGTTATCGAGGTGTGAACGTGGATGATGTCCTTTCCGTGATGAACATGCGCAGGGGCCTTATTCTCGGTATATGTACCACCGATTTCTCCTATCTCCACGACATGGTATCCCTCCTTGGGAACACCGTGGACAGGTTCCATATATTGGAGGGGGGGAGGAGGACCCATAAGGAGCTGGACTGCCTGATGTTGGAGAGGGGGATCAACGCCCCCATTATGAGATCCCCGTCCCCCCCGATAGTTGGGATCCTCGACGACCCCCGGGTCACCCTCGAAAGGGCGATTGCTGCCGCACTGGGCAGGTTGTCCCCCGATCATCTCGTAATAGGGATAGATCCGGGAAAACGCCCGGGTATCGCATTCCTTGCGGATGGGAAGACAATATCCACATTCCAGGCCGCAGGCCCCTCCGAGGCGTACGATGTCGTTAGAAAAGGTAAAAAAGCCTATCAGGCCGGCCATAACCTTATCAGAATGGGAGACGGCGATCCGGCGAGCAGGGATGCCATTCTGAGAGAGCTCTTCCCCCTTTGTATCGCCACGGAACTTGTTGACGAGAAGTTCACGACGAAGGGGACAAAATACCGGGATGAGAACGCCGCGATCCATATCGGCCGTACCCTCGGCCATCCTCTCTGAGTTCCATACCTGCATGATAATCATCCCCAAAACCAAATAAACGGTGAATCCTCATCACCTTCGTATCCAAGGAGGCATCCATTGAGCAGCAAGATCGTGGTAAGGGTTGAGCCCACGCTGAAGAACGATGTGGGTTACATGAGGGCCAGGCTCTCCACGAAGACCAGGGAGAGCCTGGGGGTCTCACCGGGGGACATACTGCGTATAGAAGGGAAGAGGGAGACAGCGGCGGTCGTATGGAGGTCTCCCATCCAGGAT
>JAUVLN010000167.1 GCA_030600725.1 Thermoplasmatota archaeon
GTAGACCTTCTGCGGGGTTGACCAGATAGAGCCGCCGTTGGTGGAATAGCTGATATATATCCTCTCACTGGGGTCGGTATCTTTATTCTCCTTCCATACAACGAAGATGTTCCCGTTGGGATCATAACAGACCTCCGGGAATTGGAGGGAATTCTCTGGATAATCGCTGAGGGTGGTGGGAGTTACCTGAAAATGGTTGAAGATATTTCCGCTGTCCGTTGAGATCGAACACATGATCAGGCTGTCTGCTGTGCTTCCCTCCAGCTCCCTCATAGTATTATCCGTATAAACAACTGCAATGTTATTTCCATGAGTGGCGATAGCGGGATCCCTCTGTTTATTGTTGAAAGACCAGGGTGGCAATTGATTCACGAAATCAATAAATGGACCGAAGCTTTCCCCACCGTTGGAGGATTTCTTGAACTTTATGGACGGGGCGTTATTGTCAACCTCATCCTCATACACCACATATACCTTCGAGGAAGCGCCTTCCCCCGTGGCGGCGATATCGAAACTGTTCTGTCGTATGCCGTCAGATACCACGGGTATATTCGATCTGAAGATCAATCCGTCGCTTACAGTTATGATCGGTAGGAGCCCAATCAGCAATAGCATCGCTAATGTCAAATAGGCCCTGGTCCTGCGGGTGTGATCACTCCATTTCATATTTCCATCCCCTGGATGTGGAATACTATCCATTATATGACACGCACACCTTAATAATATTACCCCACCTAACGGGTTGCCACCTTGTAGGTATGCTGTTCAAGGGGTGAGCGAAGGTTAACGATATAAAGATTATCCAGCCCGGCGAGAGATTCAACCAAAACCGCTCCCGCCCTCCCACTATACATAAGGGTTATATAGGGCAACCTGTTTGTCCGGTTCGCTTCAATGGAGGACCTAATATGGTCGATTTTGAGACGGTGGACTTCAAGAACATCCCATTCGGGAGGAATAACTTTATAGAGATAGCCAGAAAGAAGGCGATCCTGGAGAACGGTGGAGCAAATGAGTTCATATCCATATCCCGTGGATATTTCCAGGCGGATGATACCAAGAGGTACAAGAACTCCGTGACCGTTCCTCTCGACGAGGATATCAGGAAACAGATCTCCGAACAGCTGATGAATATCTGAACGTGACCACCTGAACCCCCTCAGTGGGGGAGGGTGGTATCGTTCATTTCATTTTGGGTGATGATATGGTAGAGTTCAAGGCCGTGATCGCGGACAAGAAGAATGGAAAGGCGTACAACACTGTTGTAACAGGACAGCATGCAAACCGGTTATTGGGAATGTCCATTGGTGACGAGTTCGATGGTCTTTTCGTATCGTTGCCAGGTTACAAGCTGATGATAACAGGGGGGTCGGACAAGGATGGATTCCCAATGAGGAAGGACCTCCCTGGACAGGTGAGAAAAAGGGTCATGCTCTCCGGAGGAACCGGCTTTCATCCGGTGACCGATGGACAGAGAAGGCGCAAGAACATAAGGGGAAACAAGGTTTCCGCCGATATAGTGCAGTTGAATATCAAGGTAACCTCCTATGGCCCCAGACCCATAGAGGAACAGCTGAAACAAGAGGAAGCCAAATGAAGGTCAGATCCCAACCCGAGGTGAATATCGGTCTAGTCGGCCATGTGGACCATGGCAAGACCACCCTGACCGAAGCGCTTTCCGGCGTTTGGACCGATACCCACTCGGAGGAGATCAAGAGAGGGATCACGATCAAGCTCGGATACGCGGATTCCGAGTTCTACAGATGCTCCAAATGCGGTGACCCGAAGGGGTACTGCACCAAGGCCAAGTGCCCCGTTTGCGGTGGGAAGACGGAGTACCTCAGGGCAGTATCATTTGTCGATGCTCCAGGTCACGAGACCCTTATGGCTACCATGCTCTCCGGTAGCGCCATAATGAGTGGGTCCCTTCTATTGATCGCAGCGAACGAGGAGTGCCCCCAACCGCAGACCAGGGAGCATCTGATGGCCCTGGATTTTATCGGTATCAAGAACGTGGTGATCGTTCAGACAAAGATAGATCTCGTATCGCGGGAAAAGGCGGTGGAGAGCCAGGAGAAGATCAGAAGATTTGTGAAGGGAACAGTGGCCGAGAACGCCCCGATCATACCCGTATCGGCGCATTTCAACGCAAATCTGGATGTCCTCATCAAGACCATAGAAGAGGAGATCCCCACACAAAAGCATCTGGCTGACGTCGACCTGAGGATGTATATCGCCAGATCATTTGACGTTAATAAACCCGGGACAGCCTACAAGGAACTCAATGGTGGGGTGCTTGGAGGCAGCCTTATCACCGGGAAGGTTTCGGTGGGGGAGGAGATCGAGATAAGGCCCGGGATAAAGGTGGAGGAGAAGGGTTCCTCCATCATTACATTCAGACCGTTGATGACGAAGGTGACCTCGCTTATATCCGGGGGTAAGTCGCGAAAGACCCTGCATCCAGGGGGATTGAGCGCGTTGGGAACCGATCTGGATCCCCATCTTACCAAGTCCGACTCCCTGATCGGGTCTGTTCTTGGTAAACCCGGTACACTGCCCCCTATAATCGAGAAGCTGAAGATAGAGACCCACCTTATGGATATTCTGGTAGGTCTGAAGGATGAGACCAAGGTTGGCAACATAAGGACCAATGAGGTTCTTATGTTGAACATAGGTACCGCCACGACAGTGGGTATAGTCACATCCGCACATGGGGATATCGCAGAGATGAACCTGAGGATGACAGTATGTGCTGAGGAGGGCCAGAGGGTTGCCATCAGCAGAAGGGTGGGAAATAAGTTCAGGCTCATCGGTTATGGGATTATAATATGATGATAAGGTGGACTTTTTGACACTATATGATGGTGCTCCTGACCGAATAAGGGGGGCACAACCACCTGGGTCCTTTTCAGGTAAGACCATCATACTCGACACAAATGCCCTGCTCTCCCCGTTCCAGTTCGCTTTCAATCTGGACCAGGAGCTCAAGAGGGCGGCCATGGGCTATCATCCCGTTGTCCCCACATGCGTCATCCGTGAGCTGGAGAGATTGATCAAGGGAGGGGATTGGAAGGCGAAGGCTGCAAGAAAACTTGCGGATAACTACGATCGCGTGGAGGTAAGGGGCACAGGCGACGGCCCGATCTTCAATCTCGCGGTAAACAAGGAGTGGGCCGTTATGACCTTTGACAGGAAGCTCGGGGCCAACCTGTTATCCCGGGGGATCCCGGTACTCACCATGAAAGGAAAGGACTATCTGAGTTTCATTGTCCCTTAGGGTTCTCCGGTATCTCCCGCCCCATTTGTCCAGGGCCGGTAGGAGTTCTCACCCGCCTTGTTTGGCGCAGGTGAGAATGCAGGGTCCCCGTAGACCGCGAACATCGAAACCTCTTTCCAGTGAGCGCCGAGAAGACCCCCCTGCCAGTCTGGGTCGTCGTGGTCCTGAATGAGCGGGCTCACGGGTCTTCCCCTGATCGGGTTGTGGATATATCGGTTCTCCGCCCATCTGAGAGCTTCCCCGGCTGTCCCGTATTCGCCCTCGTTATCAAGGAGCGCATCCCAGAAGAACGCGAACCATGCATCGTTCAGGTCCCATTCATAGTTGTCATCATCCCAGTTGCTGTTGATGATCCCGGGGAGCCATTCCTCCGTGGCAGAGGTGGTGTCCTGTGCTATATTGGAGAAGCTGACCTCGGTTGCCCCGCCTGAAATAACAGCCCCTCCGTAAAGGTAGTTCAGGGCAAAGGTCCTCTCCACCTCTATCGGTTCGGCGGGCTTCCACCAGCCGGCACCATGTATCTTCGCATTCATGCATGAAACCCAGAAACCCACCTGGGGAGGAAGTAGAAGCTGGGCCACCTCCTCTCCCCTGAGGATCCCATTCTCGTTTCTGTTGATCGCATACGGGATCATGTAAAGGGAACCATATTCGGAACCGTGTCCCCTGTAAGCGATGAAACCCGATGCTTCCATTGCATTGTTCATGTCCTCCGGAGCCCTGGGTTCGACGCCGTCCCCGAAGAGTATGTCCCTCCCGAATCCGGACGGTCCGATGTAGTCGTAGGTCATGCCCTCATCCGTAGCATCCCTGCACCAGAAACGAGCGGGAGTAACCTGTCCCCTCTTGTATGTGATATCATAGCCTGAAAATGAGGTGCCGTGCTGCCTCCAGTCCACATTCTCCGTTCCTGTGGTGTAATCGATCGGTATGATCTGTTCGAAACGATCGTACATGAATGTCCTGACCATCTGATTGCTCATACCCTGCAGGTTCAGGTTGACCAATCTTCCCACTGCGCAGTCCATGTAATAGGGGTCCTCCCCCATGAAACCGTAGACCACATCGGAGCTGACGAGAAGATCTCCCTCTACATTATCGGGATCCTCGTTCGTCTCATCAGGCAGCTGGAACTGTGGAATTGCGGAGGCCGATCCGATCAGGGCGATATTCTCCGGTAAACCATACATTCCGGTTACCTTCTTGAGCTCCTGATAGTATCCGATAGCCCTCTGGTTCAATTCGGTGTCCATGTAGCCGATCTCATCACGGGAAGCTGTGTATTGTGTGAGCACATAAGCGTCCCTGTATGCCGCAAGTTCACCACCAATGGCTGAAAGTGCTGGAATGTGGAATTGGTCGTCGAACGTGTCGTATCCTTCACAGGAGTGGAGGGTTTCGGCGCTGAGGTCAAGTGGGTTGATCACCATCAGATATTCGAAGGGCACGCCAAGGTCCTGAAGGTCCCTCCATGCTTCCTCCTGGCTGCTGTAGGTCTCGGGCCCTTTCACCATTACCTTGTCTGTTCTCTTTGCAATCGACGAAGCCCAGAGGGCCTCCTCGAATGTAGAGACGGAGATGATGTCGTTGAAACCCATGAACCTGGCCAGCGATAAAGGCCCCATATCATATTTTCCGAAGATATCAACCTGTCCCTCTACCTTTAGGTTGGTTTCCGGATCGTTCATGAAAAGAAGGTAACCTCTATTCAACAGGTCCGCCTTTTCAATAGTGTCCATCTGATGTGCGTCCAGTCCTCCATCCTCCTCAAGGATGAACATTGGATGATAGGTTCCATCCTCCTCGACCGCCAGGCTTGAAAGCATGGCTGTGAACATCATTGTGTCGTTATCGAACGGGGCTTCCATCATTATCCCGTAATCCTGTGGAAGTTCCTCTGTCGGATCATATACTAACCCAATATCCTCCTCCTCGACCCTGAGCAGAAAAAAGAGGCCTCCGGAGAGTAGTAAGAACAGGACCGCCGATATTACCATGATCTTGGTCCGGCCCATTTTTTCTAAGATCTTATTGTCCATGATCAGGAATATATCCTTTGAGTTTTAAGGCTTTACGGTTACCTGATACCTGAATTTCAGAAAATCCTGTTGGAACCACTCCAGATAGTGATCCCTCTTCTAATAAGAACCTAGTAAGGATTAAGTAGGAGTTAATTCTTTTTATAG
>JAUVLN010000071.1 GCA_030600725.1 Thermoplasmatota archaeon
CTTTCAACATGTCCAGGCTGATGATCCCCCCGCCTGACATGGATTACAGGAACGGTGAATCCTACATCAAATCGGTCATGATAGAGAGGGACCTGGACCTGTACTACTACATGTCCGCACAGGCCGTGGATGGGAACAGGACGATCGTGAACACCACGATGCACCATCTTCCAATCATCGATTCGGACCCTCCGACGTTCGAGCTGGTCAAGCCGGAGCGTGGGGTGTGGAACGCTTTCTTATTCTTCAAGTGCACTGTGGATATAACCGACAAGGAGTCAGGCGTGGATCCGTGGTCCGTGGCATATCAGCTGTGGGACCCCATAGGGGACGAATGGTCAACGTGGTGGACCAGGGGTACCTTCGAGGATATCGGCAACGGCACCCTGAGGTTTACCCTGTCCATAACGTTCAAGGAGGGGAAGGATAACCTGATACGGTTCAGGGCCAGGGACAATCTGGGGAACGGTGATGGAAAGGGAGGATATGCCCTCTCCGACGATTACCCGGTCTGGGTGGATCCGCGGGGCCCCAGTATCTCCGATATCAGGCCGTCGACAGGGACCGTGGTGGGATTGACCACGGTGGAGGTGGAGGCGGTCATCAGCGACGGGGGATCGGGGGTTAACCCGGGTTCCATCATGGTCTCCTACTCCATATCGGGTCTATCCGGATTCGGGGAGTGGATGAACCTATCGTCGCTTCCCTCCTCGTCGCTTTCGGAGGAGGAGGGGATATACTATCTTGAATTCTCCCTGGAACTCGCCTGGGGCGACCACAACTACTTCAGGATCTTGGCCGCTGATATATTGGGGAACTGGGTGGAGGGAGCCCCCGTACACATCATATGCACGGAACCCGTCATCCACGACCGGGATGACCCGCCGGGGCCCGTTGAGTCCATACAGCCCAGGGTCACCGGATCCGTGATGCCCCATATCACCTGGACCCCTGCGGTGGATCCCGAGGGGGACAGGGTCTATTACTGGCTGCGTGTGGCAGAGGTGGACGGAGAGGTCCTGTACGATCGGGTCCTGGTGGAGAAGACATACTGGGACCCCGATCGGGAGTTCACGGTGGGGATGGATTACATCATATCCATCGTCCCCACCGCAAACGGTTTGAACGGGACGGTCACCAACGCGACCCTGACGGTCTCCATCGATGCCAACAGGCCCCCTCCAATGGTGGAGGAGATCTTCCCCAAGGCCACGGGCGACACCACCCCGACGATATGGTGGGAACCCGTGGAGGACCCGGAGGGTTCGGAGGTGTACTACTTCATAAGGATGGGGAGGTGGAACGACCACAGGGACACGATCCCCTGGACCTCCGTCCTCTCTGCGACCAGATACCAGGTGAGGTCCGACCTGCAGGTGGGGGTGTATGAGGTCTCCATGATGTGCTCCGACGGGATGGACTTCTCACCGATCAAGACCTTCGCGATCTCCATCGGCGTGTTCAACCCAGTCCTTGAGGTCCAGGGAAGCACGCTGGTCATCCCCCAGGGAAGCTCGGCATCGATGAACCTGACCATAGTGAACCTGGGTTATATGCCGGACCAGATAACCCTGGAGCTTACTGGAAAAGCCACGATGATGAACGAGATCGAGATGTTCCTCTCCAGGGATTACGTGGAGCTTTCAGCCGGGTCATCAACGAATTCGACCCTCTCCGTGTCCGCGGCAGTTTTCGCAGAGCCCGGCATCTACATGCTCAACATCACCGTCACGTCCGCGGATATGGTATCGTCGAGCACCAGATCGATATCGATACGGGTGATCGACCCTGACGACAGGTACGGTGAGGAGAGTGTCACCTCCACGCCAGATAAGGAGGATAATACGGCGAAATATCTCCTCTTTTCGCTGCTGGCGATGGTGATAATCCTGCTTCTTGGAATGGGCTTTGCCTACTATAAGGTGGACACGAAGATGAGGGAGGAGGAGGTGGAGATCGTGAGGCAGAAGAGGGAGAGCATGAAGGCCGTGAAGGAGGAGGGGAGGATGCTCAAGGGGGACGACGGCAAGAAGAAGCTGAAGGGCCCCAAAAAGGGCAGAAAGCACCTTCCTCCGAAGAAAGTAGATTGATCCAAGGCTTATCAATGTCAGTATCAAGGACAATGATTGCAGGTTAGTGTCATAATGGGTCGATAATTCAACATCGAAGGTCGCAAGGAAAACGACCTGCATCCCTTTAGCAAGTAGATGGCCTCCGTTCTAACATCATTGTGATCCCATATGTTCCAAGGCGATCAGCGGACGTTTCAAGCGTATTCATCGGAACCCTTCCCTCTAAAACATTATATATTATTGCGAATAATGTCAAACGCCACCGATACGGGAGAAGAAAGGATGACCATCAAGGACGGGGACAGGGTCAAGGTACATTACGAGGGGACCTTTGAGGATGGGACGATCTTCGACTCCACGTTCAGAACGGGGGTCCCAAAGGAGTTTAATATTGGCGCCTCCAATATCCTTCCCGCCTTCAGCGAGGCCGTCAGGAACATGGAGATCGGCGTTGAGAAAACGATCACCGTGGAACCTTCCCTCGGATATGGAGAGATAGATCCGAAACGGATCTTCGACATTGATCTCAAGGACCTACCCGTCGAGGGTTCACCGACGGTGGGCAGTCAGATCCAGATCCAGCTGAAGCAGGGGATAGCCGTCACCGGCAGGATCAAGGCGATCGAGGGTGAGAGGATCACCGTTGATCTGAACCATCTGCTGGCGGGAAAGACGCTCATCTACCGGATAGAGCTTCTTGAGGTCAAGGAGGCCGGGCCATCAGAATGAGATGCGTGAAAGGGCGATTCCCGGGTATTAACGGGCCATTTTTATATATTATCAAAGGCGTGGTATCAGATGTGGAAACATCATGACAGAAAAGAGGGATCTCCTCAAGGCTCCTAATCTGCTTTCCCTATCCCGCATCGTATTTTTACCCCTCCTCTACCTCTTCCTGTTCGCAAGGTGGCCTCTACCTCTCTTCATATCGTTCTCGATCCTCGGTTCCACCGACCTCTTCGACGGAATGGTCGCCAGGAAGTTCAATCTGATCACCGAGATTGGAAAGAACCTTGACACCCTTGCTGATGCGTTCTTCGTGTTCTCCACCGCTTTTTTCATACTGTACCTGTATCCAGGCGTGATGAGGGACAACCTGTACCTGTTGATACCGTTGTTCACGCTTTTCGGCATATCGCTTCTGATCCCGCTGATCAAGTTCAGGAAACTTATGGTGCTTCATACCAACATGATGCGTTTCTCGGTTGTTTTGGTATATTTCACCTTCCTCTCCTCCTTTTTCATCGACATCACGATACTGCTATCCATCGTCATCGTCTCCTTCATGATCGGCATCATCGAGCTGATCGCGATCTACCTGAGGTTCGGGGACGTTGACCTTGACACGAGGTCCTACCGCATTGCGAAGATGAGGTACGCTAGACGGTAGAGCATCATCCCGTGCCTCTCTCCCTTATCACGTTGGCGATGTTGATCTTCCGGATGTATCCGATGGTCAGGAAGGATACCATTACCACCACGCTGATAATGATAATGCAGCCGATGAAGAAGCCGTTCCACGAGAATATGATCTCCAGGTTGAACTCCTCGAACTCGCTGGCGTTTGCGAACATCAGGTTGGCCAGTCCATAGGCCCCTATCACACCCAGACCTATGCCCCATACGGTGATGAAGATGGCCTCTAAGGTCAGGAGCTTTGCGATCTTTCCTCAAGCTTCTCCGCTGCGAGTATCGCAGCTCCCGTTGCGGTGACGATCTGGGGCATATCCGGGACGTACATCTCCATCCCCAGCTCCTTCTCCATGGCCCTGACCATTCCAATGTTCCTCGCAGGGCCCCCGTCGAAGAACACCACATTCTCAACTCCCACCTTCTTCGCCATGGCCACAAGCCTTCTTGCAACGGCGCGATGAATACCTGCGATGATATCCTCCTTTGAGTTCCCCTGGAATATCAGGTTGGCAACCTCGGATTTGGCGAACACCAGACACGTTGTGGTGATGTCAACCGGCTGTTCGGACCGGAGCGACATCTCCCCCATCTGGTCAAGGGGCACCTTCAGGACCTTTGCAAGCACCTCGAGGAACCTCCCCGTCCCCGCAGCGCACTTGTCGTTCATGGCGAAGTTGATCATCTGCAGGTTGTCATCCATTGCTATGACCTTCGTATCCTGCCCGCCTATATCGATTATGGTCCGCACCCCTATCTCCGACCCCAGCCACTGGACCCCCCTGGCATTTGCGGAGATCTCACTGATGCTCTCCTGTGCGAGCGAGGTCACCCTCCGCCCGTAGCCCGTGGATATGATATGCTCTATCTGCTCGAACTTCAGCCCGGCCATCTCCAGGGCCTGGTCCAGCACCTTCCTCGACGTCTGATCGTGATTGTGCCCCGTGGGCGACACACCGAAGCCCACCCTCTTTCCATCCTGTACGATGGACGCCTTCACGTAAGTTGATCCGAGGTCAACGCCAGCAGTGATCATCTCCTCACCTTCCTGAACAGGTCAAAAAAAGACCTCTTCTTCACATTGACCTCATCCCTCATGACATCCTCCTCGCCCTCGTGTTCCCTGGGAGCCATGAACGCCGCCCCCATCGCCCCGATGAGCTGGGGGTGCTCCGGTATGAATACCTCCCTGTTCGCAACCGCCTTCAGCTCTTCGACAACCCCGATGTTCTCCCCAACCCCGCCTCCAATAAATACGGGGCCCTTGGACCTCATGGAGTTGATCAGGCCGTTCACCTTCCTGGCGACCATCTTGTCCAGCCCGGCGAGGATATCCTCCTTCTTCTTGCCCTTGGCGATCATGGAGACCACCTCGGACTCCGCAAAGACGGTACAGGTGGCGCAGACCTCCTCCCCCCCGCAGGACCTGACCGCAAGGGCTCCCGCATCCTTTATATCAACCTCCAATGCGGTCGCCATCGCATCTAAAAACGACCCGGTACCGGAGGAACACTTGTCGTTGGTCCTGAAATCCTCTATGATCCCCATCTCCCCCCTCTTCATGGCCCGGATCCCCTGGCCTCCGATATCCACAAGTATGATCGACTCGTGATGGAGGTAATAGGCCCCTTTCGAGAACGCGGTGATCTCGGTCCTGGCCATGTTGGCAAAATCGACAGAACGTCTCCCCTGACCCGTGGCCACGATGTACTGGACCTCATCCCCGCCAATACCCGCATCTGAAAGAACGTCGTCAAGAAGCGCTCTGGAAAGCTTCCCGGGTTCCATCGTGGTAAGGCGCACGCCGTGAGCGACCAGCCTGCGCTCCTTGTCCACCACCGCGACCTTGGTGCTTATCGCACCCACGTCGATCCCAACATCGTACGGCTTCCCGCTCAACCTCTCTTTCCCTCCTTCTTCCCGCTGAACGCCCTTCGGGTCTTGATCATCTCGACGAACGCCTCGATCCTGGTCCTGACCTGCTCCACGTCACCGTCGTCGTACTCGCTCTCCAGCTTGATCATGGGTATCTCCGCCTCGCGGAGCTTCATCTCTATCTTGGTGGCCTCCAGGTTGTTGAGATGACACCCTCTCAGAGTATGATACACAACCCCCTCCACTCCAAAGATCCGTATGGACTCCTTCATCCTCCTTATGCGGTCGTCGTTCGGTGAAAAACAGGGGCACGTGCAGGGAAAGAAATACCTCTCCGCAAGGGCCATCAACATCTCGGACATGGAGCGCTCATCCAGCATCACGGGATCGGACATGATCCTGTGCCCGGAGCAGAGCTCGTCGCTCACTATCAGGCCCCCGCTCTCCTCCACCAGGGATGGGATCTTGAAGTTGGGATATATTATAGGGGACCCCGCAAGCATGATCCTTGCAGCCCCCACCTCCCCGGAGTGGAGACCTTTCCTGACCATGGCCTCGAGCTCTTTCTCCAGTTCAACGGCCTTCTTTGTCCATCTGGTGATCTCGTCCTTCTGGGACGCCTGGGCGATCAGGAGCATGTCCTGGCCCGATATGGGGGGCGTCTTCCTCCTCCTGTACTCAAGAAGCCTTCCCCAGGCGGCCTGGGCTTCGTTCCACTTCCCTATCTCTTTTAAAAGCGCCTTCCTCTTGATCCTCCTGCCCGTTAGCTCCTCCAGCTTCCTCTTGAGATACGTGATCTCCCCCATCCAGAGCTTCGATGTGGTGTCCCCCGTCTTCACCCTGGGTATGTTCAGCATAAGCACCGGGGCCCAATCCTCGTATATCTCACCCAGTTTCAGCTTGCCGTCGCACGTCGCAGGGCTTACAACGAGGTCAAGCTCCTCCGCTATGGGGTCGGAATGTACCATCTTCGCCCCCAGGGTTGCCTTCACCATCGGACAGAGCCCCGCATCTCCGAGCAGCTCGTTGGCCGGATGGACCGGCTCGTAATAGCCGGAGGAAATCCCTACCCCCCTTGCCCCAGCGGCGTTTATCAGCTCGAACGGGACCATCACACAGAGGGTCCCCACCACCTTCCCCCCTCCCGATCGAAACTCCCGAAGCTCCTTTACCCTGATGCCGCCGTAGGTGTGGATATCGTCGAAGTACTTCATCACGGCGGGCCTATCTTTCTGAGCCTTCAGGTCGTCCTTTACCCTCTTTTCCATCTTCCTCGACTCCGAGACGGTCCTCTCCCTCTGCTCGTCAGAGAAGTACTCCTCCCTGTCCTTGAGGTATCTGGGCGGCCCTTCCGTATCTCCGTTGGACATCTACTTTCCCTCCTTTCCGTGAAACATTCCCATGAAACCCAATCGTCCGGGCTTTCCGGAGGATACTATCCTCCTTGGTCCGAAGGATAGGGACAGACAGCCCTCCTCCGGGCACATCTCCACACATCTCCCGCAGAGCGTGCAGTCCGATCCTGACACGTCCACGCTCTCCATATCCTCGAAGACCCTGTCGTGGTCCACCGGGCACACCCTGAGGCATATCCTGCACTTGGTGCACTTCTCCACGTCCTTTTCAAGCCACATAAGCGAGAAGCGGCTGAACATGGCCATGAACGCCCCCATGGGGCAGATCCTGCAGAACGCCATCTTGACAAAGAACGAGGATACCAGAAACAGCAGAAGCGATATGATCGCAAGTATCGGCAGCGCCGTCCCTAAAGGCTCCAGTCCCAACAGCTGCTCGGAAATGGTGAAGAAACCATTTGCGGGACAGACCTGACAGAATGGAAGCGCCAGCGTCGACTGACATCCCAACAGGCCCAGACCAGAGAGCCCAATGGGAAGTGATATCAGAACGGTGAGGAACAGGATAACGTACTTCACGGGCCTCAGGAGCTCCCTGTGGGCCCATTTCAGCCTATAGGGCCTGATATTCATCTTCTCCCGGAGATACGCAAGACCCTCCTGGACGAGCCCGAACGGGCAGAGCCACGAGCACCAGATCCTTCCAAGGAGCAGTACCATCAGCACGATGATTAGCAGGATGACGATAACGTCGATGTAGTAGGTCGACGCCCCGGTTGTCATACCGTCCTGGAACTGATAGTAGAAACAGGATGTGGGGACCGTGTCAACATATCTACACGACGCATTGGGGAGAAAGAGCTTCCGAAGCAGTGGTGAGGTCCCGAACGGTGGTATGCCGAACCCCTGTCCAAAAAGGAAGGCTACTCCCAGGATCTGGAATATCAGCCGCCACGGCCTTATGATGCTCCCCTTGAACCTCTCCGTCAATCCTTCCACATCCGCTTCCTCTTGATGTACAGCCTGACCGCGATGCCAATTTCTATAAGCATTATCGCCACCCCTATCATGATGATCACCTGAAGCCACTGGATGACCTCGTCGACCTCGCCCAGCACCGCCTCCATCTCCTTTGTCTTCCCGTCTATCACGTAGACGTGAGGCGTTGAATATCCTGAGGTGAAATCACCCTTCCCGTTGTATCCTCCCTGACCTGCGATGATCTCGATCTGTCCATCCTTGTCCGGATCCGCAAGGACCACTCCAAGTATGTCCCTGCCCAGGTTCTCGGACTGCCACTCGAGCTGATGGGTGACCCCGTCGAATACGAATATATATCCTCCCATGTTTCCAACGACTATCTCAAGCGTACCGTCGCCGTCGATATCGCCCACATCCAGGCCGAATGCCTTGGGGCCAAGGTTCTCGCTCCGCCATACTCGTTTGTATTCGCCGTCCATGTAGTGGTAGATGAACACCCAACCCTCCCTGTACCTGTAGCCGTTCGATACAACTATCTCAAGGACCCCATCCCCATCCAGATCGATGACCTTCATCCCCTCCATGCACCCCTCAAGATCGGGGCTCTTCCATTCCAGCTTCTTCGTCTCCAGGTCGAATACGCGAAGGTAACCCTCTCCCTTGACGTCCCCCAGGGCGGCCCCGGAGGTGATTATCAGCTCATCCTCGCCGTCGTTGTCAACATCCGCGATCTCTATATGGCGGAGGCGTGAGTCGAATGGGTCCAGCTGGTCGTACGGCTCCTTCTCCCCCTGTTGGAAGAAGTACACCGTCCCCCAGCCCTGGTCCGTCTTGAAGCCGGTCCCCACTATCAGCTCGTTCTTCCCGTCCCCGTCCAGGTCGTGTAATAGCAATCCGTGGGCATCCCTCACAAGTCCGGTGGAGGTCCATTCGACCTTCTTGGTCCGGCCGTCTATGGAGCGGACTATCCCGTCCCCGTCACCCACGATGATCTCCAGGGCGCTGTCATC